>CAKAQP010000100.1 GCA_916720285.1 uncultured Lachnoanaerobaculum sp.
TCTCTACATCAATATATATCATCCTTTTTGTATTATTGTTCTTATCTTCATTTGACGGCACTATATCTTCCGCTCCGAATACAAGGCATGGCTTATTCTCATACATTCTTGTTGTAAACATAGTATAGTCAGTTGGCATTATATTTATATTCTTTTCTTGTAAAATTTTAATTACATCTATTTCATTTTTTGTTTGGGTATTTCCTACATCATAAACATTAATATAAAAGTTTTTCATACTCCTTTCCATATGTAATATACTGGTATTCAAGTCCTTTACTCTATTTGACTCCATTATCATATTAACTTCTACGACATATTTTAATGGTATATACAACATATAACTTATCATTGGACTATGATTTCTGTCTACTAAGCTATCCTGTATAGTACAAATAGCTTTTCCGTCTTCACTAATCCATATACCTCTCAATGTATTTTTAATTCCCCATGATAATGTATAACCATCACCCTCAATTTCTTCTGTGGTACTTGTTTCTATTAATTTAGTACTATTACTACATCCAGAAAATACCAACAAGATGAATATAATTACAATAATACTATTTTTCACCTTATTACATCTGCTCCTTATACTATTACTATATTTTTAGGCGTTTGCGAAACGCTTAAAGCCGTATAAATACGACACTTTTTTGTTACTGAATATAAAAATCTCCTATAGATCTGTGATATAATTGAGTTGAACAAAAAATATAAACCGCATCCCTAAAGGAAACATTACTATGATATCACAAAAACAACTCTCTTTTGCAGATATTTTTGAAGATTGTAAAGATATTTTTGAATCTGACAAACCTCAGTTTCTTACTCTGCCGGAAAATCACATTTAAGAAGTAAGCTGTCTACAATGAAGTTCGTATGTTCTAAAATGAAATGGGAGTACAACCGACAAGACAAGTCCAAACGACATGTCTGTCACTGTGACAATCCTTGTACAACTTCTTCCTGTGGCAGAATGATTTATATTTATCCTAAAAAGAATCTCAGATCTTGTCCCGGAGTAGAACAAGGTTCTAAAGAGTGGGATGAAACATATAAGATTAGGATAAATGTTGAAAAATAAATCAATCACTTTAAGGATAGTTTCTGCATTGCCAAACGGAAAACAACAAATGAAAAAACACTACATTCCGATTTACTGCTAGCCGGTATATCACAGTTATTAACTGTTGTTGCTGATAAAATCAACCAACGACAACATATCAGAAGTTTAAAATCTTTAATTGCTTAGGACTTATCAACTTTTTTATAAGCACTATGCTTATTGAAGTGCGCCTAAATCTTGTAGTTATCAACTTTTTAGCTTAAAATTTGTGCTTTGCACAAATTTATCCTTGTATACAATAAGGATTGCTAACGAGCTCAGCGAGTTTCGCAATTACCTATTGCTATATTTAGTTTGAAGAATTATCTTTCACTAAACTTTGTTTGACTCATTTTATCATACTCCTGTATTTATTATAAAATAATTCATATAATTACCGTAACATATGTTAGTATTAGTTATCTAAAACAGGCTTTAAATCCATTTGCAAATGCTCCTTTGGTTCCATATACTTATAGAAATCATTAAAGTTATTGATTTTATGCGGCAATCCGTCTATCGAATCTTTAGCACTAATTATCACCCCATCAAATGATATATCTTTACCATCCTGAATAAACAACCTGAATATCTCTTCATCTGTCATATTATCCGACAATACAAATTCTATTTTTGTTTTTTTATTTTTTTTAGAGAGTTCCTCTACATATTTCTTTAATTTACTGAATTTTGTGTAAAGTATTTTATTGTTTTGTGGTAGACCTGATGAATACAAGTACGCTTCAACTCTCCCTTCATAATCAGAGTTATATACACGTAAACTTGCGTCTGAAGTATTTTGTAACAATAAGCTACCATTAAATATTTCTTCTTTCCCAATACTAACTACTTTGTTATATTTATTAACTAAATCCTTATAAAAATAAGATTCATCTTCCAGATTTATGTAAAGTAACATATCCCTATTTTCTTCATACTTTTTCAGAACATTTGGATTTCTCTCTATTCTAACCGTTACATATGGTATTCCATTGTAAATTTCTGATCCAAGTACAGAAAGTAATCCCTGTACCTGTATTTCTACATTGCTATCAATTATTTTTTTTACATCTATATACTTCACTAGGCTATTAGTTTCAATATCATATATCTTAATTGAAAACTTTTTCGTTTTGTTTGAATCAGCGCCACCTCTAAATAATACACCATAGTCATTTTTATATATGCTTGTAGTATTTCCAATTATATCTATACACATTACATATTTATTAGGCAGAAATGTAGTCAATGTATCAAAATCATCATCTTTATTAATCTCCTGTATAGAATATATTTCACCATCTTGATTTATTTCACTGCTATAGTAATTTACTCTCGCTCTCCATTTCATCCCTTTTTCATACTCTGTTTTATTATTTATATAGGAACAGCTACATAAAACACACATTATTAATATAATATAAGAACAAACCTTTTTCACAATATCACCTCAATTTTAAAACAACTGTTTAAATGATATTTCATTCGATATTAAATTATTGTACATCTTTTCAATCTTTTTAGATTCCTCTAAAAAACCTTTGGGATCTGCCAATATATCACATCCTCCATTCCATAATTCATAACCTGTAATTTTATTATCATTTTCACTTTGCAATGATTTATTTGCATTTGTTTCTAGTGTATTGTAATACCCTATTTCATTAAGAAACAACTCCTTTTCTTTTTTTGTTCCACCTAATTCCATGGGGTTCTTAATTCCGTATTCTAAATTAAGCAATCCACTATAACCCTTATCATTAACTATCCGTATTTTTCTGTTTGTTTCTGGATTGTATATGCCTGCAACCACAAGTCTACTTTCATCACCATCAACTGTATACATTCCACACGAGTAAAAGTAATCAGCCATTGTATCTTCATCTAGCTTTTTTTCTCTCTCCTCTAAAACTTCGATTTTATCTAAAAAACTTAAGTATTTACTAATAGATCTTTGTCCTGCTCCAGCTTGCCATTTAGTAAATACATTATTCTCATTAGCTACTCCCATGCTTCTAACTACATTAATCCCTACTTCCCTGTCATAAAATGCAGAATCACTATAATTTCCAAGCCCCCCTTCAACCACAGCATTAATTATAGAAGTCTCTAATGGAAATACAGGACTAAAACTTTCTAACAATGTTGATGCTATAATCTCTTTAACAAATCTATCTTTTAGCCTATCTTTTTCACTTTGTATATCCTTATACTCATCAATTCTCATTTCATCGATTACTTCAGAACCGTTATCAATTATGTCTGTTCTCACATATAAACTCTTAAGTTCTTTTACTGGTGACAGAACATTGCCGCTATAATTTGCGCCCAATATCTGCTCGCTATAATTCAAATAATACGAGTACTCTTTATGCTCTTTATGATACATAAATTCGCTTATATATAGCTCTGGAAATTGTACACTTGTTTTATCAGGTAAATTTTTATATCTTTCGCCAATCAAGCATTTTATACTTCCGTATAATGTAGTCAATCCAATCAATCTGTTGTTACGCTCAACAATATTACTATACACAGTTGCATCATCTACATTACCATATAAAATTTCACCACAATTTTTTTGTAAAAGTAACTCTGTTACACTATATAATATATCTATATACTCTCTTGCTCTTGCATTACTATTAGTATACATATCTTGATACATATGATAACGTTCATCTTTATAGTCTGCAATTGGTTTTAACATAATATTCAATGCTCGCAAAAACTCATTATCTCCATCTGTCACATTTAACTTCACAAAATATTCTGATAAAAATAATCTAGTTCCATCCCCTTGTGGAACTTTTAAAAATGCTTTATCAAAATCTTTTCTTGCGAGGTTTATAACAAAATCCTCCTCACCACATTTCTTCATAGAGATGTACATACTACGTAGTTCAGGTAATGCAAAACCTAATCTACACAATTCGTTTACTTCTTTGTATGTTAGCCCACCCTTTAACAAATCATATCGGTTTGACTCCAAGTTAAGACTGTTTATTAAATTTGCACTAAGTTCTGTAAAATATATCTCTCCTGCTTCGGTATCAAACTTTACTGTAGAAAGACCAGTTTTTGTATCAAGTATTATATCCTCAAGTCTTTTGCATTCATCAAATATACCTGCTGTATTATATGCAAATCTCTCCAACGCGTCTATATATCCTTGATATTTGGATATATTCCACCTAAGCCTAGATATTCTTCTCATATTGACATGTTTTCTATTAAATTCTCTATCTATAGCAGCTTCCCATTTGTCAATATATTCTTCAAATTTTTCCCTATATATAAATCCGATATTCGGCAACTTTCCGGCTTCCCTTAAATAGATTTCGACTGCTCTTGTATACTCTATTTGCCATGAACCATATACCTTGACTAAAGGCCTAATTATATTTTCAGTATAGCTTCGTACACTTCTCCATGCAGCCCCTTTAAATTCTATAGTCAAATCATTGGCTATACCATCAAGTTCTATTTTGGTTGATGATATTGCACAATCTATCTTCTCTATATTCGATTTTATACTTCTAGCTTTAATCCTTACTTCCAATGGCCATATAAACATATCTTTTCCACCTATAAAATTTACTTCAGTAAATTTTCAATTAAAAAATTGTTTTTCTCTGCTTCTTTATCCGCATCATCTAATGCTATACCGGTCTGAGTCATAAATTCACACATCTTTTTTAATGCATCTTGTACCAACTCACCTGATAATACCCCGCCATCATACAACTCTGAACATTCTATATCACTTTGTATTCCCTCTGATATCACTGAGTCATAAACGCATTTATCCGCAACAATATATTTAATACTATTGTTTAATCCTCTTTCAAGACTAAACACTAAACCAAGATTATTTTTTATCTCCATATTTTATTCCTATATTCTCAAAAAGGGATGCGAATTAACACATCCCTTTACAAACATTAATTTTTGTTATTTGCTTTTGCTGCATCATTATCAGCTTCTTCATAGAAGTTTGCATTTGCTATCAACCCTTGTGCAACATCATTTATCAACGTTGAAATAGCCTCAAAGCTTGGCGCCAAGCTCTCGTATCTTGCAATATATGCATTTGCACCTGATCCTCTCCACAGTTCTGGTAATTCTTGTTTTATAACTCTGTCAAGAAATCTTCTTAACTCATTATATCTCTCATTTCCTGTTGACCTGAACATCTCAGCTCTTTCTCGTACCTGATTTGTTTCAATACCTATCTGCATAAAACTCCCCTTTCTCACATTCGGTTAAAATACTGTTTATATTTGTTATATCAAACAATAATAATATTGTCAATATTCAATATATTTCAACTAACTATATGTGCGTAAATACAATGTATTATAATCTATTATATAAAACCGATATTATGAAACTGATAATATTTCATTTATCTGTGATACCAATGTATCACAGTCAATTCCATGTACCATGCAAGCCTCTTCCAAGGTCTCCATCTGTGATGAAGGACATCCGAGGCAATGCATACCTGTTCTCATAAGTATAGGTGCTATTAAATCATTTGTAATCAACAGTTCACCGATTGTCATATTCTTATTTATTGTCATAATCTTACTCCTTTACAATATTTTTATTCAGTATAAATCTTTTTGCCGAAATCTTCTATACCTTTTTTTATTTCATCTATAGTCAAGCCGGCAAAGCCTACCAAAACGGTGGATTTTCTTATATTTCTACCTGTATAAAAAACAGATATAGGATAAAGTCTTATTCCTGCAAGCCTTCCGCAGTTTATTATCTCTTCCTCACTCATATGTTCAAGTGTTAGTAAGATATGTAGTCCCGAGTTATTTTCAAAAACTTTTGCTTGTGGCAGATTATTTCTTATACTTTCAATAAGAGCATCCCTCTTTAGCCTGTAGTTGGTTCTCATTCTGTTCAGATGTCTTTCAAAATATCCTTCCTTTATAAATGTTTCAAGGATATTTTGATCGGATCTTGGAACCGTACAGGATAAGAATTTAAGTTTGCTCTCATACTCTTCCATCAACTTTTCAGGAAGAACCATATATGCAACTCTTATCGCCGGTGCTATTGCCTTTGAAAATGTTCCCATATATATGATTTTTGAAGGATCAAGTCCCTGCATAGCAGGTATGGGTTTACCTACAAATCTAAACTCCGAATCATAATCATCTTCTATTATATATCTGTCACTCTTTTCATAGCACCATGAAATCAGCTCTCTTCTTCTGTTTATAGGCATTATAACACCGGTAGGATATTGATTTGCAGGCATCAGATAGCATATATCGGCATCAGTTGATTCAAGAATATCTATACTCATACCTTCATCATCCATATCCACACTGAGTACATTCCATGACATTGATTTAAAGATCTCTTTAGCTTTAATATATCCCGGATTTTCAAGTGCAATATTTCTTTTCCCTATCAATAATCCAAGAAGCAATATCAAATACTCGCTACCTGCTCCGACTATTATATTTGAAGGAGAACACACCACTCTTCTTGCAGTATGAAGATAATCTGCTATCTGAGTTCTAAGTCCAAACTCACCCTGCTTATCTCCTGCAATAAAAACATCTTCCTTTTCACTTGAAAACACCTTTCTTGCAATACTTCTCCATGATGCGTAAGGAAAACTCTTTGAGTCGATTCTTGTAGGTGAAAAATCAATCTTTATATCATCTTCAATCCTAAAATCTTTCCTTTTGGCTTCCCTTTTATATTTCTTTCTTTCAATGTTTAAAACATCCAGACGATTTACAATATATCCGCTACCGCCTCTGGATTTTAAATATCCTTCAGCTAAAAGCTGTTCATAGGCATTAACCACAGTGGTTCTTGATATCTTTAAACTCTGCGCCAGGCTTCTTGTAGATGGGAGCTTGGTATCAGGCAAAATGTGCCCGTTTTTTATCTCATTCTTTATAAATTCATAGATTTGCTCATATATAGGGCAATCACTATTTAAATCTATAAGGAGTTCCATCAGTCATTCTTAGGAAGCTTGAATGAGCTCTTAAGTGATACTATTCTGTTAAATACCAATGCATCAGGCTTTGAATCCTTGGCATCTACACAGAAGAATCCGTTTCTTACAAACTGGAAGCTGTCATATGCCTTTGCATCTTTAAGACATGGCTCAACATAGCAATCTTTAAGTATTGTCAATGAGTTTGGATTGAGATTCAAGTTTCCGTTCTCGTCAAGCTTGCCCTTTTCCTCATCAACTATATTCTCATAAAGTCTCATTTCAGCCTTAAGTGCAGTTTTTGCATTTACCCAGTGGATAGTTCCTTTTACCTTTCTCTCACTAAAACCTGAACCTGACTTTGTCGCAGGATCATATGTGGCATGAACCGCAATTATTTCACCGTTTTCATCTTTTTCCACAGATGTACAGGTTACAAAGTAAGCTCCCATAAGTCTTACTTCATTTCCCGGGAAGAGTCTGAAATACTTCTTTGGAGGTACTTCCATGAAATCCTCTCTCTCAATATAGAGTTCTCTACCAAACTCTATTTCTCTTTCTCCAAGCTCAGGATTTTCAAGATTGTTAGGCATTGTACATAATTCAGACTGACCTTCAGGATAATTATCTATTATAAGCTTTATAGGATCAAGTATTGCCATTATTCTTGACTTCTTAAGCTTTAAATCCTCTCTGATACAATACTCAAGCATTGCCGATTCTATAGAAGAATCTGCCTTTGATACTCCGGCAAGTTTTACAAAGTTTCTGATTGCATCAGGAGTATAACCTCTCCTTCTAAGTGCAGCTATTGAAACAAGTCTCGGATCATCCCATCCGTCAACTATACCGTCCTCTACAAGTTTCTTGATATATCTCTTACCCGTTACCACATTTGTAAGATAAAGCTTTGCAAACTCAATCTGTCTTGGCGGATGATCGTACTCACACTCTTTTACCACCCAGTCATAAAGCGGTCTGTGATCCTCAAACTCCAAAGTACAAAGGCTGTGTGTAATATTTTCTATAGCATCTTCTATCGGATGTGCAAAATCATACATAGGATAGATACACCATTTATCACCTGTATTGTGATGAGTCATTCTTGCAACTCTGTAGATTACCGGGTCTCTCATATTGATATTTGGTGATACCATATCAATCTTTGCACGAAGCACACGGCTTCCGTCCTCACAAAGTCCGTTCTTCATCTCTTCAAACAGCTTTAAGTTCTCTTCAACCGTTCTGTTTCTGTATGGACTTTCCTTTCCCGGAGTTTTAAAATCTCCTCTGTACTCTCTGATTTCATCGGCACTTAAATCACAAACAAATGCCTTACCCTTCT
>CAKAQP010000101.1 GCA_916720285.1 uncultured Lachnoanaerobaculum sp.
ATTTTTAGCCATTGTTTTTAGAATGAATTGTACTACCTGGGGGTAGTGCGTCAATTTTAAAGGCAATGGCTTTTTGCTGTGCTTTTTTGTACCTTGAAAATTAAATCCGCAGATATAAATGACGGCCGGACGGAGAAGTATGCGATGACCTAAAATAAAGTGAGCATGCCAAGGAAGAGTTATTGTAGACTGCGACATTAACAAAATAATTTTAAAAAGAGGTATAGCAATGAATAATACAAATGAAATACGTAAAGAATATTTAAGTTCAAGTTCAATAGAATATAAAGATGACTTTAACGGTGAGGTTTATAGTGTCAGTGACAGGTTTATGACCTATGGAATGTATTTAAAAGTAGGCGAGACTTTAGGATTTGAAATCGTAATGAACTCGGGTGAGCCTTATAAAAACTATATATACTTGGATTCGGATAATGAGGTTTCTACAGATGAGTTTGACTGGATTTTCAACAATTATGCAAAGGTGATTCCGGATAAGTATATTTTGGAAGATAAAGCCCCAAAAAATCACAGAGTAAAGTATACAGCTGTTGTTGATAAAAGTATGAATATAAATTTTATAGATGATGACATAATATATATGATGCCTAAATCCGAATATTTTGAGGCAATGTGTAAGGAGATAAGCGAGGTTGGAGGACATATCAGTGTGATTATAGTCGGAGGAAATAAAGATGGTAATATTGGAAGTATTATCTTTGATTTTCCGCAAAGAATATCCAAAAAGCTTAAAGCACTTATAACTATGGTCTTTAAGGGTTGTGTTTTGGAAGAGGTAGGCGATGAAGTAACAGATAATAATATAAGTAAAAAGAATTTAAAAAATTATGTTATTATTCTTTTGAAAATACTTGGCATGCAGCGAAAGGTGGATAAGGACTCTATTGACAATCTTGAACTTGGTGTTCGCTCCTACAGTGCATTAAAGAAAGCGAATATTACTTCTATAAAAAGACTTCTTGAGATGTCCGATATGGAACTTCTTAAGATTAGAAATCTCGGCAGGAAATGTATTTCAGAGATTAGAACACAGCTTATTGAAAAGAATTATGTGAGTTCTTGTGAAGAAGAATTTTTTGAAAATATGGACTCTATCGTATTGCCGGAAATACCTAAAGACATTTTTGAAGATATAGCGGATAAGCGTAACTATATGGATGAATTACAAGCTTTGGTGGGTATAAAGAATGCAAAGGATCAGGTGAAAAGAATTTTGGCATTTGCAAAGATGAGAAAGGCTATGGAAGAAAATGGGGAACATTTAGAACCTATAACTTTAAATATGGAATTTGTCGGAAATCCTGGTACTGCAAAGACTACTGTAGCAAGGATTGTGGCCGGATTGCTGAAAGAAATCGGTATTATAACAACAGGGAAGTTCATAGAGGTAGGAAGAGCCGATCTTGTAGCACAGTATGTGGGACAAACAGCTCCTATGGTAAAAAATGTATTTCAAAGGGCCAAGGGCGGTGTTCTCTTTATAGATGAGGCGTATTCCCTTTTGGAAGAAGGAAGGGGAGAATTCGGTGATGAAGCTATAAATATGATTGTTCAGGAGATGGAAAACAACAGAAAGGACACTATAGTAATATTTGCCGGTTATCCTGATGAGATGGAGAAGTTTTTCTTGCGAAATCCGGGTCTTAGATCAAGAGTACCTTTTAGGGTAAATTTTGAAGACTATAATGTTGAGGAGATGTTAGATATATGTAAACTGGAAGCCTTTAAGAAGGGATTTTTAACAGATGACATGGCCGATAAAAAGATTATGGAAATATGTGAGAAATCTATTAAAAATAAAAATAACGGAAACGGAAGATTTTGCAGAAATCTGATAGAAACGGGAGTACTCAATTTTGCATTCAGAAACTATGGAGATTTGGATGTAAATGAAAAAATAGAGTATATTTTAAGAAAAGAAGATTTCATAGATATGAATGATTTGGATTTAAAATCTGATGAGAACAACTCAAAGATAGGTTTTAAGATATCTGCTTAAGTAGTCAAAGTTATAAAAAGTGTAATAAAGTATCCTTTATACAGAAATATCGTATTTCTTTATAATTTATTTCTAAATATTGATATTGGCTAAATGCATTATTTGTTGTAGAATAGTATACAGTGTGTTACATTAAAATTTATAATAAGTAATTTGGAGGAGAATATGTTTTGGTTTACATCCAATGACATTGGTATAGATCTTGGAACAGCAAGTATCTTAGTTTATATAAAGGGCAAGGGTGTTGTTTTAAAAGAGCCAAGTGTTGTAGCTATAGATAGAGAAAACGGTAAGATACAGGCCATAGGTGAGGAAGCCAGACTTATGATCGGAAGAACACCGGGAAATATTGTGGCAGTTAGACCGCTTCGTCAGGGTGTTATTTCAGATTATACAATTACAGAAAAGATGTTAAAGTACTTTATCGACAAGGCTGTAGGAAAGAAGACTTTCAGAAAGCCGAGAATTGCAGTATGTATCCCGTCAGGTGCTACTGAGGTCGAGAAGAAGGCTGTAGAGGATGCAACATATTCTGCAGGTGCAAGAGAAGTTAAGATTATTGAGGAACCTGTAGCGGCTGCTATCGGTGCAGGAATTGATATCGAAAAGGCTGTAGGAAACATGATAGTTGATATCGGTGGCGGTACAGCTGATATTGCGGTTATATCTCTTGGAGGTACTGTTGTAAGCACATCAATAAAGATTGCAGGTGATGATTTCGATGAGTCTATTGTTAGATATATGAGAAAGAAGCACAATCTTTTAATAGGTGAGAGAACAGCGGAAGAAATTAAGATTAATATCGGTGCCGCATACAGAAGACCTGAGGTGCTTACTATGGAAGTTAAGGGTAGAAACCTTGTAACAGGACTTCCAAAGACTATAGAAGTTAACTCTGATGAGACTTTAGAGGCACTCAGAGAGCCTGCAATGCAGATCGTAGACTCTGTTCACAATGTTTTGGAGAGAACACCACCTGAGCTTGCAGCTGACGTATATGACAGAGGTATTGTACTTACCGGTGGTGGTGCATTACTTTCAGGTCTTGACGCTCTTATTGAAGAAAAGACAGGTATCAACACGGTAATAGCTGACAATCCTTTGACAGCGGTTGCTATCGGTACAGGTAAGTTTATTGAGTTCAGAACCGGTAATAAGGGAGATTCTAAAAAATAATATGTCAACAGTATCAGGCTATATCGAAAAAATCATTTATAGGAATGAAACTAATGGCTATACTGTGCTTAGCGTGGAGGCCGATGATGACGACTATGTCCTTGTCGGTACCTTCAACTATATCGCTGAAGGCGAATTTATAAAGGCAAACGGAAATATGAAGCTGCATCCAAACTATGGAGAGCAGCTTTTTGTCGATGAATATGAAATCATAGAGCCGAGAGAACTTGACAGTATACAAAAGTATCTGGAATCTTCCGCAATAAAGGGTGTAGGCGAGGCACTGGCAAAAAGAATAGTCAAAAAGTTTAAGATGGACACTCTTAGGGTGATGGAAGAAGAACCTGAGAGACTGGCTGAAGTCAAAGGTGTAAGTGAAAAGCTTGCAAGATCGATAAGCGAACAGATACAGGAAAAGAAGTCCATGCGTGATGCTATGATTTTTTTACAAAAGTTTGGAATCAGCATGAAGCTTTCTGCAAAGATATATATGGAATACGGAAGTAAAATATATACTATAATAGAGACAAATCCATATAAACTTGCAGATGATATAGACGGTATAGGTTTTAAGATTGCAGACGATATTGCCAAAAAAGTAGGTATTACAGCCGATTCCAAGTTTCGTGCCATTGCTGGAGTGGAATATATTCTTTCAAATGCCATGATGTCCGGACACCTATATCTGCCTGATACAGTTTTAAATGCTGAATTCCTTGATTTATTCGGTGAAAATATATTTGACTTTGATTCTTTACTTTCAGAGATGCAGATGGAAAAAAGAATCGTTGTGAAGAAAAATGAAGAAACTCAAGTTTATCTTTCACAATGCTATTATACAGAACTGGCGGTAGCAAAAATGCTGACAGATATCAATATAAAAGCAAAGTATGATATAGGAAAGATAGAGGATAAAATTCTAAAGATTGAGGACAAAGAAGGTATTGTCCTTGATGACCTGCAAAGGCAGGCGGTAATAGAATCCATAAGCAGTGGTCTTATAATAATTACCGGAGGACCGGGAACAGGAAAGACTACAACTATAAATACTATTATCAAATACTTTGAAAGTGAAGGTGAAAGTATTGCACTCGCGGCACCTACGGGCAGAGCGGCAAAAAGGATGTCGGAAGCTACATCATATGAAGCGAAAACCATCCACCGTCTTTTGGAAATCACACCGAATAACAGCGATAATTCAAGCAATATTGGCACTCATTTTGAGAGAAATGAAGACAATCCGCTTGAGTCCGATGTACTTATAGTGGATGAGGTCAGCATGGTGGATATTTTCCTTATGAATGCACTTTTAAAGGCTGTAGCAATAGGAACCAGACTGATCTTGGTTGGAGATATTAATCAACTTCCAAGTGTAGGACCCGGAACAGTGTTAAAGGACATGATTGATTCAAATTGCTTTAATGTTGTAAGGCTGAATAAGATATTCCGTCAATCCACAGGAAGTGATATTGTAGTAAATGCTCATAAGATAATGACAAATGAGGAGATTGATCTAAGCAAAAAAAGCAATGATTTTATTTTTATCAAGCAAAGTAATCCCGAGCATGTAATGGATTCTGTTATTTCTCTTGTAAGAGATAAGCTTCCTTCTTATGTAAAAGCATCTACAAATGAACTTCAGGTTATGACACCTATGAGAAAAGGTCCTCTTGGAGTGGAAGTTTTAAATTCATTTTTACAAAACAAATTAAATCCCGCCAGTGACTCTAAAAAAGAAAAAGAATATGATGCCACCGTCTTTAGGGAAGGCGATAAGGTAATGCAGATAAAAAACAATTACCAAAAAGAGTGGTTTGTATACAATGAAAAACATCTGCCGGTAGACAAGGGACTTGGAGTTTACAATGGTGATACCGGAATAATAAAAGAAATAGATATGTTTTCAGAAAGTTTCACTATTTGTTTTGATGACGGCAAAGTTTCAGGTTATGAGTTTTCGGAGTTTAATGAGATTGAACTTGCATATGCCATTACAGTTCATAAATCACAGGGAAGTGAGTATCCGGCTGTAATTATTCCTGTTTATAAGGGACCGGCAATGCTGATGAACAGAAATCTTATATATACAGCTGTCACAAGAGCAAAAAAATGCGTGGTACTTGTAGGTATTCCCGAGGTGTTTTACAATATGATACAAAACACAAAGGAGATGGCAAGATACACCGGTTTAAAATCCAAAATAATTGAGCTTTCCATGTTATCTAAGGAGGACTAGGACATATTTAAAAAGATAGTTGATATTATTTACCCGAGAAGATGTCCTGTATGTGAAGAGATAGTAAATGAAAAAGGTCATCTTATTTGTAAGGCATGTATAAAGAAGCTTCCTTTTGTAAAAGATCCATACTGTATTAAATGTGGTAAGGAGATAATTTCAGAAGATAATGCCTACTGTGATGAATGTAAATCAGACAGAGAGTTTGAAGCCGGAAGAGGGCTATGTAATTATACTGATGAAATGAAGCATATTGTACTTAAAATTAAGTATGATAATAAAAGAGAATATATTGAAGGCTTTGCAAAGCTTATGGCAATTCGCTATGAAAAGTTTATTAAAGCCTCAAATATTGACTGTATTATACCTGTTCCTCTTCACAGCTCACGAAAGAGGATGAGAGGATTTAATCAGTCCGATATTTTGGCAAAATATTTGTCAAAGTATCTTGATTTACCTGTATTTTTTGACTGCCTTTGCAGAGTAAAAAAGACTAAAGATCAAAAAGGATTAAACAGGACGGAAAGACTTCACAATCTTGACAATGCATTTACAGTTAAAAAGTTGCAAAAAAATCTTAAAAATGTTTTAATTGTTGATGATGTATATACTACAGGTACAACTATAGAAAAGTGTGCAAAAATCTTAAAAGAATCCGGAATAAATAAAATTTATTTCTTAACCATATGTACAGGAAGCATTAGTTAGTAGTAAAATATACTTAGGTTTGCAGTTCTTATAACCTTACATTTTAAATTCCGGGAGGACATAATTTATGAAAAAGAGTTTGTATCTATTACCTTTAATGATTGTAATGCTTTCTGCTTGTGGAAATAAACAGGCTGATGTAGGGACATCTGCAAAGGTAGAAGACAGCACTGTAAATACTTCACAAAACGAAAACAGCAGTACCAAAGAAGCTTCACAAAAGGATGATAATACTACCAAAGACGGACAAAGAGTCGAGAAGGAGTTTGGAAGCTTTATTGTGGCTGAAGGATTCGGTGAAGCAAAGGAACAATCAGGCGGCGGAAGATATTTTTATGTTGTTGAAGGTCATGAACATGATGCGAGACCAAATAATATATCTATAAATACCGGACATCAAAATTACAACCTGGATGAAAGTGAAAAGTTTGCGGAGTCTACCACATGGCAGTTAAATATGCAGATAAAGCAATACGGTATGGATGCTGTAGTTTACGGTTCATCAGGAAAAACCGATGCAGGCGATATAATGTATATTTTTGATATCAAGTTTAATAACAGTGACGAGATAGATCGTCAATACTATATATTAAGAGATAAAAAATACGTGATGGTCTTTATGTCAAACTTTGACGGTGATGAGTCTGTAAAGCAGGCAGCGGAGCTGATGGCAAAAAGTTTTGAGTGGAAATAATTTAATTTCCGGTAGATGGCAAATAGGAGTATATAGCTAAAAGTATAGTACTTAAATATTTATTGCTATATTTTAACTTATTGTATAACTATTTCCCCTATGGTATACTTGTGTCATAATTCCAAGTAAAAAGGATAGAAGAATCTATGCAAAATAAAAGAGTAATGTTGAAACTAAGCGGTGAAGCTTTGGCAAAACCTGAGGGTGGTTACAACGAGGATAAAGTAAGAGATATTGCAAAGCAATTAAAGCCTTCTTTGGAAGCAGGTACAAATATAGGTGTGGTTATCGGTGGCGGTAACTACTGGAGAGGCAGAACATCTGAGGCTATTGACAGAACAAAGGCGGACCAGATAGGAATGCTTGCAACCATTATGAACTGTATTTATGTATCTGAAATATTCCGCTCTGAGGGAATAGATACCGCAATCTTTTCGGCATTTGCTTGCGGAGATATGGCGGAAGTATTCTCTAAAGACAGAGTAAATGAAAGATTTAAAGAGGGCAAGGTTGTATTCTTCGGTGGAGGCACAGGTCACCCATACTTCTCTACAGATACAGGTATAGTTTTAAGAGCTATTGAGATGGATGTAGATATGATACTTTTGGCAAAGTCTATTGACGGAGTATATAATGCTGATCCTAAGGTGGATCCTAATGCCAAGAAGTATGATACGCTTACAATTCAGGAAGTCATTGATAAGAGACTGGCTGTAGTGGATTTGACCGCTTCCGTTATGTGTCTTGAACATAAGATGCCGCTTGCAGTGTTTGATTTAAATGAAGAGAATTCTATAAAAAATGCGCTGGACGGTAAGATAAACGGAACAATTGTGACAGTGTAATTGTAATATATTTAATTAACATAATTTTAAGGAGATTTTATGCAAGAGAGTATTAAAAAGTTTGAAGAGAAGATGACTAAATCTATCGATGTTTTGCTTGAGGAATACGCTTCAATCAGAGCAGGAAGAGCTAACCCTCATGTACTTGACAGAATAAAAGTTGAATATTACGGAACACCTACACCTATCCAGCAGGTAGGAAATATTTCAGTTCCGGAGCCTAGAATTATACAGATATCACCTTGGGAGAAGTCTCTTTTAAAGGAGATTGAGAAGGCTATCAATATGTCTGACCTCGGTATCAATCCTACAAATGACGGTTCATGTATCAGACTTATCTTCCCTGAGCTTACGGAGGAGAGAAGAAAAGAACTTGTTAAGGATGTAAAGAAAAAAGGTGAGGCATGTAAGGTTGCTGTCAGAAATATCAGACGTGATGCTATAGATGCCATCAAGAAGCTTGAAAAGGCCGGAGAGTTCACAGAAGATGATTTAAAAGACGGCGAAAACAAAATACAAAAGATTACAGAT
>CAKAQP010000102.1 GCA_916720285.1 uncultured Lachnoanaerobaculum sp.
AAGAGATAAAAAGATGCCCTCACAAGAGGGCATCTTTGATAGAGGGATTGATAAAATGACGGGTTATAAAATTATAGCAGAGAGCTATAAAGAGCTATTAAAAGAAAAAACTATTGATCAAGAAATAATAAAAAAGAAAATACGTATTTATGATTTTCTTGATAGTTGTGATGAAGAGGATTTATTTAACCTTATTGATAGCAGTGCATTTAATAATATTATAAAGTCATATGTGAAGGCTGCTATCACTAAGTCCGGGATTAAAAAAGATGAAGAAGCAAAAATATTACAGCAAATTAAACTATTACTTGAAGATAGTCAATCAAAAGAAATTTATACAAATACATATAATTTAAAATAATTAGTTGGTTAAATAATGAGAACAAGAATAGTTGTCAAGGGTGAACTCTGTTCACGAAGCTTGCCCTTGACAGCTATGAAAAACTAAGAATAATTAAAATAAATCCAGGGAGTTTAATACAGAATGTTTTAAACTCCCTTAATTGTAATATAGTACTTAAACACTAGAAAACACTGAATTTTATATAAAATAAATATTATGCAATATATACAACACTAAAATAACACAGCATCTCTAAAATTTGGCTTAAATAAAGGATTTAGCCTATATAAATTATATATTAGCATCTCACTTTTTTTAAAAAACCTTTTATAGCATCACCTATAAAACCTTTATTATCAAAGGCTTTGCCTTTGATTTGTTCCCTGGAGAGCATCTCCCTATTCCTGCAATAAATTTACTTCGTAAATTTATCTGTGAAAATCGCACAAACGCAACTGAATTAGCGATCTTAAGAATTCATTAAAATTTCTTCAACTTTTTCAAGAAAATATGTTGTAAAAAAGCGTGTTTGGTGGTAGACTACTAACAGATAAATACGTAAATTAAAATCGAATAGAGGTAGCACATATGTTTAAAAAAATATGGAAAGCAAGCTTGTTTTGCTTTGGATTGATAATAATTCCATGGCTCGCTTATGTAAGTCATGGGTACTTGTATGGACTCTTTCATTTGGTCGATAAAGGCTTTAAATCACCGGATGTAAATTATATAAATGCTATAGGAGCTTTAATAAACACAAAAGAAGTTAAATTATGGACTTGTGTTTATATTGTAATTTTCCTTGGAATTTACTTTTATGTCACGATGATGCCAAAAGCTGAATTAGCAAGTGTTAAAGAGATTAGTGTCACAGAAAGAATAAAAATTCCAGTAGCCGTAGGTAGTGGACAACATGGAAATGCTAGGTTTTCCACAGATCAAGAAAAAAATGATATTTTTGATTGTTTTCTATTTACCGGAAAAGAGACACCAAAATCAGGTGGACTTGTTGTTGGAATGGAGAAGAGAGGTGATAATGAAACTATAAGGTACGTTGGTGATGACCTTCATTCAATCATTCTTGGTACTACCGGCTCCGGAAAATCAAGAAGAGTTATTCTACAATCTATATGGATGCAGATAATGTCAGGTAGGTCTATAGTTGTTTCAGACGTAAAAGGAGAAATATACTATTATACTTCAGAATATGCCAAATCTATGGGATATAATGTTTTAACTCTAGATTTAAGAAGTCCCCAAAAAGGTCATCACTACAACTTCCTTCAGCCGGTATTAGATTACCTTGAAGAAGGAAATACTACAGATGCAATATCTGCAACATGGGATATAGTCTCTGTACTAGTTGGAGAGCCAAAAGGAGAGCCGCTATGGAATAACGGAGAAAGTGCCACAATTGCAGCCGGAATATTAATAATATGCATGGAAGCACCAAAGCAATATAGAAATTTTACAAATGTATATTATTTCCTTGCTTATATGTGCAGAATGGATTCTTCATCAATGGATATGTTTATTTCAATGTATTTGAAAAAATTTCCAAAAGATCATCCGGCAAGAATTGTTTTTGCAATGGCAGAGCTTGCAGTTCCACGAACAAGGTCATCATTCTTTACATCTGCACTTGGTACATTAAAGCTTTTCACAGACAAGAGAATTGCAGAAATGACTTCAAAATCAGATTTCAAGCTTGATGATATAGGATCTAAAAAGACAATATTGTATATGATTGTTCCTGATGAAAAGAAAACAAGATATTCTCTTGTAAGTATTTTTATAACACAGCTTTATATGTCTCAAGTTGAGTTAGCAAACAAAAGTGGCTTAAGACTTCCGGTTCCTTGTGACTATGATTTAGATGAAGTTGGTAATTTCCCATTTATTCCGGTATTAGGAGCTATGGGTTCTGCAGGAAGATCAAGAGGTGTAAGAATGAATCTTGTGCTTCAGGATTACCAACAGCTTGAACATAAATATAAGGATGATTATGAAACTATAAAAACATGCTGTAGTATTAAATTATATTTAAAGAGTGATAATCCTAAAACATTAAAGGAGATATCAGAAAGCTTAGATACTTATACTGTTGAAGTCACAAGTGCTTCATCAAGCATAAATAATAAGCTTGGAAGTGGTGGTGGAAGTATATCAAGTTCAGGATCAATGGTAGCAAGAGCATTGTTAAAACCGTCTGAGCTATCACTTATTGAAGCACCATATGCCTTGTGTATGTGCATGGGGCAACATCCTTCAATTGTTAAACTACCTGACATAAGTCAATATAGATTAAATTCTTTATATGGATTAGGAAGTAAGGAACATAATACAAATCTGATTATACAAAGAGAAGCTCAAAGAGTGGAAAGAA
The DNA here is from genome assembly GCA_916720285.1 of uncultured Lachnoanaerobaculum sp. Classification (GTDB taxonomy): domain Bacteria; phylum Bacillota; class Clostridia; order Lachnospirales; family Lachnospiraceae; genus Lachnoanaerobaculum. Next base: position 2,730 of record CAKAQP010000102.1, read on the forward strand.
AAACAGTAGATATTCCACTTTGGGGAATATGGAATCAATACATTGTAGAAGATGATTTAGAAGAGGAAGAAGATCCTCAAGAAGAATATGAAAAGGTTAGCTTTTTAAAGTAAAGAGCTAAAGAAAGGTGAAAATATGAAAAAATTAAAAACTTTTATTTTAACTATGTACTTAACTGTAATGTATTCAATTAATACTTACGCTCTTAGTTCAAGTCCACTTGTATCCGGAACACAAAGATTGTTAGAAGATGGAACAACTGTATTAACCGGTTTAGTTCTTGCAATAACTGTTTTCTTTGCAATAAAAAATGGTATTGCGTGGCAAACAGCTGATGAACAAGATAAGCCAATTAAGAAGAAAGCATTTATAAATGGGATTATAGTCGGAATAGTGGTAACAACTGCATCCGGATTAGTAAGAGTTATTTTAGGATATTACGGAAGTGGTTCATAATCAAATTATACATTGTAGGAGGAAATTGAAAATATGACAATGGTTATTGGTGGAGTATTACAAACTCTATTTTTTCAATTTATATCAGATGTAATAATTGATGCTGTTAATTCGTTTCAAACCTTTTTAAATGATTTATTTTCAGGATCTGTAGACATGCTTTCAAACCTTGATGCAATAAAAGCAACATGTAGAATAACTACAGCTATAGGTTCTGCGTTAGTTGTACTTTTTGTTCTATATAAGTTATTTGATGTATATATTTTTGAAAATAGTGGAGATTCTGATTCAGATCCACTTGATATAGTTGTAAAAGGTTCTTTTGCAATAGCAATTATTCAATCTAATGAAGCTATATTTGAACAGTTAAATATACTATCAAAAGAATTTGCTACTGATTTATCAAGAGGTGCACACCTAAATGATGACTTTGAAACTGGAATTAATGCACTTTTAAGAAGCAATACTGGTGTAGCAGGAACTGCTAATATTATATTTGCCATTATTTTAGTAGTTGCAGTAATAGCTGTTTTAATAAAAATGACTATTAGAGGGGCTGAACTTATGCTTATGAAGATACTATTCCCTATTTTTGCAAGCGATATAGTATCAACTAATAATGAGAAATGGTCATCATTTTTTGCTTCGTACCTTGTCTTGTTTTTTGGTTATTCAATACAACTATTTTGCTTTGATATGTTTATTAACTCTTTCGCAAATCTAGAATTTTCTGAAACTCTAGATTTTCACGAAGGAACAGTAACCTGGATGCTTCTTATTGGATGGTTATTAATGAGTATAAAAGCTCCTAAATGGCTAGACAGATATACGTATAGTAGTGGAGTAGGGCACACAATGGGTTCAACAGCTAAGTCATTTGGAAGAATAGTAGCGAGCAAGTTTATAAAATAGTGAGGGATAAAATGGAATTAAATCATATTATTTATGCTTCTGTTTCGGTAACAATCACGCAATTGAGCATAATATTGGTTGGATTCATTACAGCCGGAGTTATAGCAAAAATATTATTAATTTCTTTGAGGATGTGGTTAGATGGTGAAGAGCTTCAGGCGATAATTCTTAAAGTAAAAAAATATATTTGGCTAGGGATAGTCATGATAACAGCAAGATCTATATTAGCAATAATAAAAAATTATTTTAAAACACCTTAATGGAGAAGTGATAGATGGATAAAAGAAAAAAGGAGCTTTATATTCCTATAAATTCTCCGGATACAGAAGATTTTATCTCCGGAATTGGCAAAATCGAATTAACAATAATAATGATTGCTACATTTGTAAGCATTTTTTTAGGAATTATATACTCTGTAATTACCACAAATACACTTGGTGCCGTAGCCTTGGTTGTAACAGTTACAATGTCAGTTATATTTATTGTTAGAAGAGATCAATACAATGAGAATTTGATACGAAAATTTGAAATAGTCATTGAATTTATAAAGTCTCAAAAGAAGTTCTATTATAAATATATAAACATTTATGAAAGTTATGAAGGTATTGATTATGATGAAGATGAAGAATAAGAAAAAAGATAAGGAATTGCCAGTACCTGTTAAAAATGCAAGAGACTTTACAAATGTTAAGGATATACAAGGTAATTTGCTTTATACAAGAGATGGATATGTTATAGGTTATCTTAGAATATATCCTTTCAACCTGGATCTTTTAACTATGGAAGAGAGAAGAACTAAAACAAATGCTTTATCCTTATCATTTGATGGAGATAGAAAAGATTTTGATTACTGTACTTTTCCAAGGCAGATAGACTTAGATGATTATAAAAATTTTTTAAAAGGACTTTATCAATCCGAATTACAAACTGTTGGAAAAAGAAAACTACTTCAATTGATGATTATTGAAGCTAATGATCTTTCTACATCCGGGGAAAATTATGAGCATCAACATTTTATAAAATTATGGACTAAACTTACTTCAAATGAAAATGATGCGAAAAATGAAATAATGGATAGATTGAATGAGTTTAGAGATAGATATGAAATGATTGGAGTACAAACAAAGATACTTGATGAAATGGATATTATAGCACTTTGTAATCTTTTCGGTAATGCTAAGCAAGCTCCTTTTGATGTAGTAAACACAAACACTATCTATGAAGAAATTCCAAAGATTAAATAGAGGGATGTATGAGAAAGAAAAAAGATGAAGTTACTTTAGCAACAGATTTAAATCAAAATATTTTAAATATTATAACACCTTCAGGAATCGATTTTTCAAATACAAATGCAAACTTGGGCGAAGATGTTGGAAAGATTTATTGCATAAGCAAATATCCGGCAGATTGTGATTATGGTTGGCTTGCCGAACTTTGTAATTTGGAAGGTAGTGCTACCACTTTAGAATACAGATATGCTTTTCCTGATCGAATGATTAGCGTAATGAATAAGAGAATCTCTGAATTAAGAACGAATTTAGAGACCGTTAAAGAAGAATCTGATAGGCAGAAAATCACTCAAGGTATAGAAGACCTGAGGGAAATGATTAACAGAATCTCTGTCAAAAATGAGCCGGTTGGATATGTAAATATAATGATATTTATTCAAGCTCTAAATGATAAAGAGCTTGAAGCAAGAATAAAAAGAGTTGCTTCAAGGGTAGCTATTTCAGAGTGCAATATAAAAATATTAAAATATAGACAATTGGAAGCATTAAAAGCAATGAGTCCTTACGGCTTACCTGACAGAGAAAAAGTTTCAAATATGGGCGAAAGAAATATGCCTATGTCAACTTTTACCGGTGGTTTTCCAATGGCAAATGCCGGATTAAATGATCCTAACGGTTTCTACATGGGAAAAACAAAAAATAATCGTATCGTTCGATTAAATATGTGGTTGCGTAATAAGGATAGAGTAAATTCAAATTGGTTTATTTCAGGAGTTCCAGGAGTTGGAAAATCAACTGCCATAAAGCTTATTGCTACCAAAGAGTACGCATTAGGAACAAAAATAATATTCTTTGATCCTGAGAAAGAGTATATGGATTTATGTAGAAGTCCATACATCAACGGAGATATTATTGATTGTACAGGTGGTAAAAGTGGAAGAATAAATCCTTTACAAGTCAGAACAGCTCCTAAAGTTCTTGCTGAAGAGTTGTCAGAGCATGAAAAAATGGAAGATTTTTTTGAGTATGACACAGACAATGGTACATCTGATTTGGCTCTTTACATACAGCAATTAAGGCTTTTCTTTTCTCTTTATTTTGGAAAATCTGAGTTCTCTTCAGATATCAAAGTAATGCTTGAAAAGTGTTTGATTGAACTGTACAAAGAGTTCAATATTACTTGGGATACAGATATTGCACAACTAAAAAACGAAGATTTTCCAATATTATCAGATTTATATGATTTAATTTCAAGAAAGATTGACCTTGCAGATAGTGAATATGAAAGAGGAGTATTACAAAAATTATCAAATCTTTTATATTCTTGTGCTGAAGGAGCTGATAAAGATTTATGGAATGGTCATACAACTCTTAAATCTAATGCAGATTTCATTGATCTGAATGTATCAGGACTATTGGAAGTTGATGAGAATGTAAAAAGAGCACAATTCTATAACATTACAATGTGGGCATGGCAACAAATGAGTCTTGATAGAAATGAAAAAGTTCTGTTTGGAATCGATGAAGGATACTTATTTGTAGACGAAGATAATCCTGAACTTTTAAAGTTCATAAGAAATATCTCTAAACGTGATAGAAAATATGAAGGTGGACTAATGTTTATAACACATTCTGTTGTAGATATATTAGATCCGGCTGTTAAAAGATACGGTCAAGCTATTATAGACAATGCTTGTTATAAGTTCATAATGGGAACAGATGGAAAAAACTTAGAAGAGACTACTAAGCTATTCAATTTCTCAGAAAGAGAACAGACTATTCTTTCCAGTAAGAATAGAGGTCAAGGAGTATTTATGTGTGGTGGAATACGACTTGATTTAAAAGTAGATGTAAGAACAGAATTTTTAGAGCTGTTTGGTCAAGGAGGTGGAAGATAATATAAGAAATATATTAAATGAGGTGAATATATGAATTTAGTTACTGCTGTAAAAGTTGGAGTTGCCGCCTTTAATAACAGAAAAAAAATAGGTAAATATATTATAGGCTTTATTATTGGATTAGTTTTACTATTATCTATTCCTGGAATATTAGTAAGTTCTGTTGGAAACTTCGTAACTGATAAAATAAATGATTTGGGTGAAAGTATTGTAAATACTTTCACTCCCGGTTCAATGGATATTGTTAATACAGATTCGTATGAAGTATTAACTAAAGCATATGACGAATTTAAAAGTAGCTTCATAGAAAAAATGAAGGATAGAGCAAATGCAATAAGAGAAGAAAATAAAATATGGGTAGATACAGATGGTGATGGCGAAGGACATTATGAATATCCTGTATCTGCCAGTGTAGCTTTTCAAGATATGCAAATATATAAAATCTATGCTTATATTGCTTTAAAAAACAGTACATTAACTGAAAAAAAGGACTCTTATATAGGAACAGAAGATGAAATAAAAGAATTTCTTGATAATACTTTTACAATGACTGAGGAATGGGTTGATTCAAGTTCAGTAACTGTATTTAACAAAATTATGGATGATGATGAAATTTTAAATCATTATTATCCCGGAGAAGATGATAAAAGAGACTTTTATTATTCTTCAAAGGATATTTTTAATGAGATCATTTCAAAATCCAGTGTGCCGGAAGTTTCTACAGAAAAGTTTACTATTGAAGATATTATAAAAATACCTAGATTTTATGGCGAAAACCTTCTTTCTAATAATCAAGTAGCACCTTCAATCGGATTACCGGCAAGAAATTATGAGGCACCTAAAAATGGTGGAAACAATAAGGTTGTATATTACTCTCAATCCGGTAATCAACCT
>CAKAQP010000103.1 GCA_916720285.1 uncultured Lachnoanaerobaculum sp.
ATCAGCCCGTTTTCATCAATGGCGTCTTTTATAAGCTTCTTTGCCTTTCTGATATCGGAATCATATGACACACCTACTTGAATATCTATTCTCCTGGTATCATTTGCAGTAACATTTGTTATAACATCGTTTGCAAGCGCACCGTTGGGTATGGATATTCTCTTATTATCGGCTGTCAAAAGAATTGTATATATTACTCCTATTGTATCTACAATACCCTCGGCCTTCGGTGTAATTATATAATCACCTCTGACAAAAGGCCTACTGAAAAGTATTATCATTCCACCTGCAAAGTTGCTTAAGCTTCCCTGCCATGCAAGTCCTATCGCAACACCTGCAGAACCAAGTATCGCTACCACACTGCCCTGATTTACTCCCAGTCTCCCGGCCAGTCCAAGTACTACCATGGCGTACAGTAATACTTTCAGCGTAGACAGAAGAAACTTTCTTACAGTCAAATCAACATTTATCTTTTTCAGAAACTTTTCAAGCATTCGTGATAAAAATTTTATCACCTGACCGGCAATAATAAATGTAATTATCACTATCACAATATTATAGGCTAATGCCAATAATACCGGAGAAAGCTCTTTTAGAGTCTGCATCATAACACTAGGTTTAAGTTTTTCTATATCCTGTGCTACAGACTCGGCAACTTCACTTTCAGAAATACTTGGTAAACTTGAACTTATTTCACCGGTCATATAAATTCCGGTAAAGCCTTTTAATATATTATAAAAATCCACTATTTCGCCCACTTAAATACTATTGTAGCCATCGGTGGAACCTTTATCTTAAGTGAATTTTCTCTGCCGTCCACTTTTTTCTTAACAGATTTCTTCGCCCTCTTATTTCCGACTCCGCTTCCACCATATTTCTTATCATCTGAATTGAAAATTTCGGTATATGTTCCCTTAAACGGAACACCGATTTCTCTTTCATAAACAACCGGTGTGAAATTGCATACCACAACCAATGTGTCTTCCTCATTCTCGGTCTTTCTAAGGAATACAACCGTACTCTCATCCTTTGATGTACAGTTTATCCACTCGAATCCGTCAGGATTGTAATCAAGCTTATACAGTGCAGGATAATCCAGATACAGTTTATTCAAAGCCTTTGAATACTTTTGCATCTTACTGTGAATATCATAATCAAGCAGATTCCACTCAAGTGATACATTTTCATTCCACTCATTCATCTGGCCGAATTCCTGTCCCATAAAGAGAAGTTTCTTTCCCGGATGAGTCATCATATATCCGTATGCCGCTCTGAGGTTTGCAAACTTTTCTTCCTGAGTTGCTCCCGGCATCTTTCCTGCAAGAGTAGCCTTACCGTGAACCACCTCATCATGGCTTAAAACAAGAATGAAGTTCTCACTGTAGTGATAAAAGAGCGAGAATGTCAAAGCATTATAATCTCCGCTTCTAAAATAAGGGTCAAGCTTCATAAACTCAAGGAAGTCATTCATCCAACCCATATTCCACTTATAGTCAAATCCAAGTCCGCCGTCGTTTAAATTACCGCTTACCTTAGGCCATGCTGTAGACTCCTCAGCAATCAAAAGGCTTGAAGGATTTTTCTTTTTGTAAATTGAATTCAGATGCTTTAAGAACTCTATCGCATCCAGATTTTCATTGCCGCCATATATATTTGCAACCCACTCTCCGGAGTTCTTACCGTAGTCAAGATAGAGCATTGAAGCTACAGCATCCATTCTTATACCGTCAACATGGTATTTATCAGCCCAGAAAAGTGCATTTGAGATAAGGAAGTTGCTCACCTGAGGCCTTGCATAATTATATATCAATGTACCCCAATGCGGATGTGCTCCCTGTCTGGGATCTGCATGCTCATACAAATGACTTCCGTCAAAACATGCAAGGCCGTGCAAATCTCTTGGGAAATGAGCAGGTACCCAATCAAGTATTACGCCTATTCCCTTCTTATGTAAATAGTTTATAAAGTACATGAAATCATCAGGTGTACCGTATCTGCTTGTAGGACTGTAATATCCTGTCACCTGATAACCCCAACTTGCATCAAGAGGATGCTCCATTACAGGCATAATCTCCACATGTGTATAATTCATCTTCTTTACATAAACAGAAAGCTTATGTGCTATCTCACGATAATTATAGAATACAGAGCCGTTTACTTCCTCACCGTTCTCATCATACTGCATTTCTTTTCTTATCCATGAGCCAAGATGTAATTCATAGATATTCATTGCTGCAGATTCATTTATCTTTGTAGACTGGATATTTTCTCTGTCTTTCATCCAATCCTCATCACTCCATTCAAAGCCTGAAATATCCGCAACTATACTTGCAGTATTCGGTCTGAGCTCGGAATAAAATGCATAAGGATCAGACTTTAGCATAGGCTCTCCCTTTTTTGTCTTTATTTCAAATTTATAAAGACTGCCTACGCTTACTCCCGGTATAAATATTTCAAAAACTCCGAAATCACCAAGTCTCTCCATCTGATGTCTTCTGCCGTCCCAAAGGTTGAAATCACCTACAACAGATACTCTCATAGCTTCAGGTGCCCATACCGAGAAGTTTACACCCTCCACTCCCGAGATTGTCATAGGCTTTGCACCCATTTTTTCATAGATTTCATAGTTGATACCGGCATCAAATTTTGATAAATCTTCCTCAGAGTATATGCTGTCAAAAGAATACGGATCTGATATAGTCTGTTCTACTTCATTATCATATTTAACTATAAATTTATATTTAAACTCCTGCTTTCTTCCTACAAAGCATGCAAAAAATCCGGCTTCATCCATGCATTGCATTGCAACAGGATTTTTGTTTCCGTCAATCAACAACGCCATCTCTTTTGCACTTGGTACAAAAGCCTGAACCAAAAAGCCGCCATCCACTCTATGTGAACCGAGAATCTTCTTTGGTCTGTCACATTCTGAATAAGTGATCTCCTCTATTGCTGCCCAATCCATCAAATCATATAAATTCTTATCCATAGCCTAACCCTTCCTTCTAACATTATGAGTAACAGTTCAGATAATATACTGCCCGCTTATCCGCTCCATAACATTTATATAGATTATACTATTCTTTTGCAAAACATGAAAGTAAATGTTATAAACTACACCGTTTAAATATGACTATTATTACTTATAATTTTTATACATCATTATCCTTTTTTACTTCTATTATTATACCATAAGATAAAACACAAGATATTTAAAGTATTACAAAATATCTTTATTATTATTTTCATAATTATTTTATCATTTGGTTGTATTATAAATTCAATTATCGTAAAATAGTATGAGTTCAAATAAAGAAAAAATTATGAGAGAATACTAGATTGGAGAAGATGATGAATAACAATTCAGATTTTGACGTTGTAAAAGAAATTTTCAGTTGGATTTCTATAATAGTGGTGGCTGCTGTGATAGCGCTTGTTTTAAACCTTTTTATTATAGCAAATTCAAGAGTACCGTCTGCATCTATGGAAAATACTATAATGACAGGGGACAGAGTTGTCGGATTCAGACTCACTTATCTTTTCCAGGAACCGAAGCGCGGGGATATCATCATATTTAAATTCCCTGATGATGAGAGTCTGTACTATGTAAAGAGAATTATAGGTGAGCCGGGGGATATTGTAGATATCAAGGACGGCAAGGTGTATTTGAACAATTCCGAAACTCCGCTTGAAGAAGATTATATAAGGGAGCCTATGATACCTGAGGCAGATATGCATTTTGAAGTACCTGACGGAGCTTACTTTTGTTTAGGTGATAACAGAAACAATTCCGCAGACTCCAGAAGATGGGTACATCCATATGTATATAAAGAGAAAATAATTGCAAAGGTAATCTTCCGCTACTTCCCGGGATTTAAGATGTTGAAGTAATATATGAATTGAATTAAAAAAGCAGGCATATCATGATATATGCCTGTTTTTTGATATTAAATTTAGTTTTTAAAACTATGTATAGGTGCAGGTATTCTGCCGCCTCTGTTTACAAATTTCTCACATGAGAAGCCGTTTACAGGCATTATAGGAGCATAGCCTAAAAGTCCTCCAAACTCTACCACTTCTCCCTCGCCTTTTCCGATAACAGGTATAAGTCTTACTGCTGTAGTCTTTTGATTTATCATACCGATAGCGGCCTCATCCGCAATGATACCTGCTATTGTCTCTTCTGAAGTATCTCCCGGTATTGCAATCATATCAAGTCCTACAGAGCATACGCAGGTCATTGCTTCAAGCTTTTCCAGAGTCAAAGCTCCGGCATTCACCGCATCTATCATACCCTGATCCTCCGATACAGGAATAAATGCGCCGGAAAGTCCTCCTACATATGAAGAGGCCATAACACCTCCCTTTTTCACCTGATCGTTTAAGAGCGCAAGTGCCGCTGTAGTTCCCGGTGCACCTACTCTTTCAAGGCCGATTTCTTCAAGTATTTCAGCTACGGAATCTCCTACGGAAGGTGTCGGTGCCAACGAAAGATCTATTATTCCGAAAGGAATACCAAGTCTTTTTGACGCTTCTCTTGCCACAAGCTGTCCGACTCTTGTAATCTTAAATGCCGTCTTTTTTATAGTCTCACAAAGCACCTCAAAGTTTTCGCCTTCGGCTCTCTTTAAAGCCGCACGCACAACTCCCGGTCCGCTGACACCTACATTTATAATGGCATCGGCCTCTGTAACACCATGGAATGCACCTGCCATAAAAGGATTGTCATCAGGAGCATTGCAAAATACTACAAGCTTTGCACAACCGATAGAATCTCTGTCCGCTGTCATAATTGCGGTATCTTTTACTATTTTACCCATAAGCCTTACCGCATCCATATTAAGTCCGGTCTTTGTGGAGCCTAAGTTTACAGAACTGCAAATAAAGTCCGTCTCATTCATTGCCTGCGGTATTGACTCAACAAGAAGTCTGTCCGCCTCAGTTATTCCCTTTGAAACTATGGCTGAATACCCACCTAAAAAGTTTACTCCAAGGTCCTTTGCAGCCTTATCAAGTGTCTTTGCTATCTGTACAAAGTCTTCTTTTGTCTTGCAGGCGCTTCCACCCACCAAAGCAATAGGTGTTACCGATATTCTCTTGTTTACAATTGGTACACCAAAGTCCTTTGATATTTCGTCACCTACTCTTACAAGGTCCTTTGCGGTATTTGTTATCTTATCATATATATTTTTACAAAGCTTATTTAAATCCGTATCTATACAGTCAAGTAAGCTTATTCCTATAGTAATAGTTCTGACATCCAACAGATCCTTGTCGATCATGTCGTTAGTCTCTATTACTTCAAACATATTCAGCATAATTCCTCCTAGAGTCTGTGCATGGATTCAAAAATTTCTTCTTTTTGAGCTTTTATCTTTACTCCGATCTCATCCCCGAGGGTGTCCAGATCCTCAACAACTTTTGTGAATTTTACAGTGGCATTTTCCATATCTGTAATCATCATCATATTGAAATATCCGCTTACTATTGTTTGTGAGATGTCCAATATATTTATTTTATTGTCTGCAAGATATGTACATACTCTTGCTATAATACCTACTGTATCCTTGCCTACCACAGTTATTATAACCTTGTTCATAAAATTCTCCATTCCTAACACTACACATAGCAAATTTCAGATAATGCATCTCTTTTTGCCACTTCTATATCAAAATCTTTTGGATTGTAAGGTCTCTCATCCGCAAAAATTTCATATCTTACACTTTCAAGAGCCAGCTCAGGAAGATTGTTCTTATCTGAAAGATGTCCCAAAAAGATTTTCTTGATATTTTCATTTAAAATCTCACATATAAGCTTTCCCGAATTTTCATTTGAAAGATGTCCTCTTTCACTTAATATTCTTCTCTTAAGCTCATAGGGATAGGGACCTGTTTCCAGCATTCTGATATCATGATTTGCTTCAATAAGTAATGCATCTAGATTTGAAAGATTATCGACAATATCCTTTGTATATCTTCCAAGGTCTGTAGCTACCGCAATTTTTTTATTTTCGCATTCCACCCTGTATCCGAAGGGCTCATTTGCATCATGGTCTATATCAAATGCCAAAACTTCCAAATCTCCAAGACTTGTATATTTTTTTGATTGTATTATATGAAAATAATCTTTAATTTTAGAGTATTTATCTCTTTCTTTTAAATATCTGAGCGTACCTTCCGAAGCATATACAGGAATTTCATTTTTTCTTACAAATACTTCCAGACCTGATATATGGTCGCTATGTTCATGTGTCAAAAATATTCCTGAAATATCTTTTCCGCAAAGCCCCAATTCATTCAGTCTTGTCTCTATTTTTTTATTTGAAATACCGGCATCCACCAGAATATGAGTATTCTCACTGCCAATGTAAGTGGAATTCCCGTCGCTTCCGCTTGCCAAGCTAACCAGTCTCAAAGTATCACCTCAAAGCCTCTCTTATGTTTTTCTCCAATTCAGACCTGGATCCGTTATTTTGTATAATCTTATCCGCAACAGACTCAAACTCCGACTCTTTTGGCTGCTTTGCAATTATCTGCTCAATTCGCTCTTTCTCAAGCCCTCTTGATAATATAAGTCTGTCTGTTCTGAATTCAATATCTGTATGCAGATACCAAATCTCATCATAAATATCTCTATTGTCAGGCATAAGTGCCTGCTCCACCACATTCAATCTGTTCTCTAAAAGTCGGTTTTTGATTTCTTCATATACCAACGGATGTATTATACTGTTTACCAGTCTTAATTTATCTTTATCATAGTAAAGTATATCACCTAATTTTTTTCTATCAATGTTTTTTTTATCATCCAGTATAATATCCCCAAAAACAGACCTAAGGGCAGTGTAACCTGCCCTGTCTTTTTCATATAAAAAATGTGCCACCTTATCGGCTTCTATGATATTTGCAAAATGCTCTTCTCTAAGTATTTTCAAGGCTTCACTTTTTCCGGAGCCTATTCCTCCCAAAAGCAAAATATTCATTATTTTGCCTCCAACCAGGTTTTTCCTATATGAGCATCCACTTCAAGCGGAACTTTAAGGCTTACCGCCTCTTTCATCGCCTTTTCTACAAGCTCTGAAACTTTTTTCGCCTCATCTTCTTTTACTTCCACCAAAAGCTCATCATGGATTTGCAATACAATTCTTGCATCAAATCCGCTCTTTTCAAGTGCCTCGTCCACTTTCAGCATGGATATTTTCATAATATCTGCGGCACTTCCCTGTATAGGTGAATTCATGGCAACTCTGTCACCGAAAGATCTGGTCATAAAGTTTGAACTCTTTATCTCAGGTATCGGTCTGATTCTACCGAACATTGTCTTTACATAGCCTTTTTCTTTGGCATCCGCCACCTGTTTATCCAAAAACTTTTTTACACCGCCATATATCTTAAAATAATTATTTATATAATCCAGTGCTTCTTTTCTTGATATACTTAAGTCTTCCGAAAGTCCGAATGCGGAGATACCGTATACCACTCCGAAGTTTACAGCCTTTGCATTTCTTCTAAGCTCCGGTGTCACCTCATCAAGCGGCACATGGAAAACCTGTGATGCCGTAGCAGCGTGAATATCCGCTGCAGAGCGATAGCTCTCTATAAGTTTTTCATCACCTGAAAGTGAAGCCAAAACTCTAAGCTCTATCTGAGAGTAGTCGGCATCCACAAATACATATCCTTCCTTAGGCACAAAGATATCTCTTATCTTACTTCCCATCTCAGTTCTTACAGGAATATTTTGCAGGTTCGGATCCGTAGATGAGATACGTCCTGTTGCGGTAATTGTCTGATTGAAGGTACCATGTATTCTGCCGTCTTCTCTTATATATCCGGCAAGTCCGGTAGCATAGGTTGAATTAAGCTTTGTAAGCTGACGGTACTCAAGTATATCTCTTATTATCTCATGCTCAGGCGCAAGCTTTTCGAGTACATCCGCCGCAGTAGAGTAACCTGTCTTTGTCTTTTTTCCTCCTGAAAGCTTGAGCTTTTCAAAAAGTATCTCTCCAAGCTGTTTTGGAGAATTTATATTAAAGCTTTCTCCGGCTTT
>CAKAQP010000104.1 GCA_916720285.1 uncultured Lachnoanaerobaculum sp.
AAGTGCCTCATAAAGTACATTGTCATCAGCATCCGTAGCATCGCTTTCAAGCTTTTTTAAAAGATAATCCCTTGCTCTCTTTTCGATATATCTAAGCTTGGTAAGCTCTTTGACTGTCAAAGATAATAAATACTCTTCAGCATAGTCATTTTGATAATCATTTTTCAACTCATCTATATAGCTTTTAGGATAATCGTTTATTATTTCTTCTATAAACTCTTCATTCTTTATAGTTCTTAAAGATTTCAAAAACCTCTTAAATATTATCTGTACCCCCGGCAAATAGTAATCTCCAAGCTGTTTTGCCAATTCGTCATACTTTTTATCAAATGCTTTATCTACACAGGCTGCCACACCTGTTCCGGTTATCTGATCCATAACATCTTTTAACAGATCCAAGCCCTCAATCTGCTTTTTTATTTTCTTTGTTTTAGCCGCCTTTGAAGCTGCACTTGCCTTCTTTGGCTTGTCAGGATTTTGTTCCTTTTCAATTTCCTTCTCAGCCTTTTTCTTTTCTCTTGCCTCTATCTTTTCTCTCTTATCCAAGATATCCTGAGGAATCTCAGCTGTTTCAAAGCTCTTGCCCTCTTTCATCTCAAACATCAAGCCTATGGCGTGCTTACATGGAAACTGTCTGCTTGGGCAGGAGCATCTGAACACCGGTTCACCCTCTTTTTCAAAATCTATGGAAACATTATAATTACTCTTTCCACTACCTTTACATTCACCAAAATAGAGGCTGTCATCAGCCGACTTCATTCTTTTCACAAAACTGTTTCCGGATGACAGCTTTCTGCCGTTTGAAACCGCATTCGCATTAGGTGCTATAGAAACTATAGCCTGTTCATCAAAAGTTCTCATATTTGATCCTTTCAGATATTATTCGGGTAATATTATATCGCAAAACTTCACCCTTATTTTTATACATTATATTTTTGCATAGAGACCATTACTTCCCTCATTTGCTCTATATAATCATACACCTTTATACTATTTTGCATGTCCTTTATTTCATCAAAATCCATTTTATAATACATGCTCATCTCCTGCCACTTGCTTTGAATCTTCTCTTTTATTATATCCTTTTGTGTAGAAAAAATATCGGCAAAACTAAGCTGTCTTCCTTCTTCCTCCCTCAAATGGTAAAGTCCGGTTCCAACCAGTCTTACTTCACCCTTTGATACATTCTTTAGAAGCTTGCTCGCATTTTCATATATGGTATAGGCATCATTTGTGCTTTCACTTATAAGCATGGATCTTGTAATACTCTTCATATTGGAATAAGTGATTTTAAGAGAAACTCCTTCTCCATAAAGCCCAAGTCTCTTTGCTCTTCCCGCTACACGAAAAGACAAAATAAAAAGTACATCATCTAAAAGTTTAAAGCTTGATACATCCCTTTGAAATGTAAACTCCTTACTTATAGACTTGGTATCCTCTTCTCTATATGGAGTCACCTTTCTGTCATCAAATCCGAAAGCCAGGTCAACCAGATATTCCCCCTGTTTTCCCATAAATATTTTCACTTCATTGCTTTTGTTTTGCAGATCCCTTACTGTATCAATACCATATAAATGAAGCTTTTTGGCAGTCTTTTCTCCTACTGTATACAGTGATTTTACATTTCTATCAAGTACCAATGTTACAAAATCTTCTCTACTTGGTATTTCAAAATATCCATCCGGCTTTTTCTCTTCACTTGCCGTCTTTGCCGCAGTCTTTGAATATGCCAGACCGACAGAACAGGTAAGCGAGAGCTCCTCCCTTACCCTTTTTTTGATTTCATGTCCTACTTTTCTTGCTTGCTCCCATGAATTTACCTTTCCCGTAAGGTCAATATAGCCCTCATCCAAAGCTATATATTCTGCTCTATCAGTATAACTTTCCAAAATCTCATGCAGCTGATTCGATACCTTGATATATTTATCAAAGTTTGGGTGCATAAACACTCCCTTAGGACAACGATTAAACGCCTCCTTGATATTCATACCCGAACGTATACCATATTTTCTCGCTTCATAATTACAAGTTGATACAACTCCCCTTTCATTTGGCATAGAACCTATGATAAGCGGCTTATCTATAAGAGTTTTATCATCTCTCATTTCTACAGAAGCATAAAAAGCATCCATATCCACATGAATGATTATTTGACCTTCCAACATATCACTATCCTGCAAAGATTGTACCGTCAAATACATCTTCTACATTCCGGCCCTCTATCATAAAGCCATATTCTTCGGCTCCTTGCATAGGTATGCGAACAATGTCTCCGGCCGAATTAGTATAATCGGTAAAAGTTTCAGTATCTGTACCTACAGGAACAAGTAAAGTTCCGGTAGGAATGTCATAGTCCCCCAGTTCTTTTCCGTTTATACCTTCAAGCTTTTTGCCCTTTATATCAATTTTAGTAGTTAGCCTGATAGGTGTTGTAATATTATAATAATTTTCCAAAAGCTTTGGCATTCCTTTATTATCCAGAGTATATCTTCCCTCTATTCCCAATGTACTTATAGTATAAATTCTGTTTCCGAGATAAAACTCATCCGGGTTTAAAAGAGAAGTATCTGCAAAACTCTCCTGTATCTCCATCTTTTCAGATTTATTGTTCAAATCAATGATTGATATACTGTTGTAATCATTGTCATACTGCAATTCAATGTAAAGATAGGCATTATCTCCTTTTTTTACCACGCTTGCCTTAGAAATACCATAGCTTGTACCTTCCTCATATGTGCTTTTTTCACCGTCAACTGTTACATCTATTTCCTTTAACATAAGATACTCGTCAATATCTTGTTCTATTTTCACAGTTCTGATTTTACCGTCAAGATTTATCTTTATCTCTTTGTCTATAGGTATTTCAAAAGCATAATCCTTTGGCAATCTTAGTATGTCTTCACTAAAAAACTCACCATATATTGCATACTCCAAAGGTATGGAAACTATACTTTCTCCGTATTCACCCTTTGCGGTCATATAAATCATCATACCGGCGCTACTTAGTGTCCACGCCAGATCGGCCTTATCATTTGCTCCCAAATTGAAAGCATCAGGGTTTGTCAAAACAGTCTTTAGTTTCTCACTAAATCCCTCTATATCTTCTCCATATTCATCTGCAAGGTAATTATCCTTTTCAAGCCTATCATATAGCCCGACCGGGTCCTTTAGTACATCCTCTATCTTAAGCTCATTACCTGTATTTGGGTCTATATTTACTCCTCTAAGCAGTTCTTTTGTATCAGTACTTCCATTCACTACAGTGGTGGCAAGCAATGCACTGAAAACATTTGTATCGGTACGAGTCAGATTTATCCTTGGATAATATCCGCCTACCCAATCATTATTTATTTTATTTACAATATCATTCAACTTTTCATTTTCCTCTACACTAAGTTGAGGTATTGTATTTCCGTCATCTGCTATTTTGTAATATACATGTGCCTTCAGCATTTCCACGTCATGTTGTACTTTTACTCCTTCATCTTTAATACTCTCTTCTATAGTACTTTCAGCAGCTGTACTTTCATTTGTATTTATTGTTATGGAAATTTTCTTTCCACATCCTGCCAATAAGAAAATTGCAGGAATCAAATATATAAAACTCTTTTTCATATAATACTCCTTTTAGCCTATACTACCATAAAACAATTATACCACCAATAAAGATAGTCTTAAAATAGTAAAGTTGACACCCTATAAAATAGGGTTTATAATATATTTATTAAATCTGAAAGGTAAGAGTTTGTTACACTGATTTTGCTGAGTACGAGGTGACATATTTGATAACAGCTTTTGAGAAAAAAGAGCGGGAAAATCTTACTATGGAAGAGAAGAATGTGCTTAAAAAGCTGGTAAAATCATTAAAGGAAGAGATTGCTAAGAATAGGAGGAAGCTATGAGTTCACTATTTGATGATTTGAAAGAGGGATTAGAAGAAGCTATAGCTCATGAAAATGGTAGCAAAATGGCAAAGGAAAGAACATATATGATTATGCCTGTTAGAGAGTATTCAAACAATGAGATTAAAGAGATACGTAAAAAGGCAGGTATGACACAGACGGTTTTTGCATCATATATGGGAGTATCAAAAAAGACTGTCGAGGCTTGGGAGGGTGGTAGGACGCATCCGACCGGACCTGCATTTAGATTAATCAATATTTTAGATGGTGAGAATTTTACTGAAACCCAATTTGTTGTTGCAAAATAATAAATTTTAAAAAGCTGTCACTTAAGACATACAATTAAAATAGAATGAAAATTGTATATGCCTTTAGAGTGACAGCCATTTACTTATTTATCTGACTTGCTGTCAGCCTTTGCCTGAAACTTTTCATTATTTACAATGAATCTTTCGTGAATTCCTTCACCTATAAGCCCCTTTTCATCATATGCCTCAACCTTAAATGTAAGAGCTCTTCCATCAACCTTTATAAGATCCGACTTAATCTCCACTTTCATTCCAAGCGGTGTAGCTGATAAATGCTTTACATTAACCGAAATGCCTACAGTCGTAAAACCTTCATCCAGCTTATCATCAACACTCATAAAGCAGCACTCTTCCATCAAAAGTATCATAATCGGTGTGGAAAACACCTCCAGACTTCCACTTCCTATACCTGCTGCAGTATTTTGCTTTGTTACAATGGTTTCTCTTTGTCCCTTTATTCCTACTTCCAACATAGTATACTCCTTATTTATAGATATATGCTATTTTAACATTTTTTATATATAATGTTATACAGATAGAGTCTGTATAAGAGATTTTAATCTGTCGGTATAGCAGACCTCGAAGTTATTTGGTATTTCAATTTTTACATTCTCTGACTCATAGATTTGCATATCATCACTTTTTGATATATCTGTATTTGCCAATTTACTAACATCAAAATTATTGCCTTTATCCTCTTCAACAGAAAAAACTTCTATTCTTTTACTCTCATCCATTTCACCGGATGAAAATATGATAATCTTTGGTTCATCTAATACTTTAATATTATATTTTGAATCTAAATATTCTGCAAAGCCTCTACCCTCTACCTCAAGCTTTCCGGCAGAAGCCCTCTCCCAAAGTCTTGTCGGATTACATGTTGAAACCGGCAACATAACACTCAATGTAGCATTTTCATTATCACTTACGTAATAAAGCGATACTCTCACCCTTATCTGTTTTTCCCCACTTTGATAGGTCAAGAACTCATATCCCAGAAATGAAAACTCTTTATCCTTAATTATGTCTTTAACTTTTTCAGTGAATATATCATACTTTTTTTCAATCTTATTGAAATCACATGCTTTAATATCTATCGGATAATTCAAATAAATATCACATACCGGAAACTCCATATCTCTGTCTTCGGCAAATTCATCTATAGTACCTTCCAAATCCTCATTATTGCACATGTTCTCAACATTATCTTGTAAGTTTATCTTTTCTTCCCTGTCCTTTTTTATATAAATATAGACTCCCTCATAACCATACTTGGAGTGTACCTCTACTTCCGTTTTCATATACATCGGAATAACTTCCCATTGGTCTATATATAGCATATCTTTTTTGTCTACAAGTAAAACTCTTCCCTTAACACATCCCCCTGCATTAGGAACTACATTGAAATACCTCTCACCTGTGTTTAAAGAATATCCCTCAAGCCTTGCTTCATATGAATCCAAAGTATGTCCTAAGAGCTTATTTTGCAAATATTCAGATTTCAAAGTCCCATATACAAATATCTTGTACATAAATATCTCCCATATACTCTGTGTTTAAATTTACATACGAGTATACTTTATTCTTTATAAAATTTATTTTCTGATATATTAGCACAATAATGGGTGCAAAACAAATGGGATGTGAATATAAAATACTTTTAAATTTCAACTACATGAACTTTTGCACCGTCTTTTGATGCAATATCTATCATGCTTTTTGTACCCTTGCTTTCACCATCCCAAAATGCGATAACCATCGGCTCATCTTCTAAGGCGTACTTATACATCTCTTTATTCCTTACAGGCCCTGCACCTCTGCCATACTTCTTCCAATCCGCCTTAAATACCGATACTTTAAGTGAATTTTTCAAGGCATACTCTTCACCGAATGTGTTTGCACCTTTTGCATGGCCGGATACTATCTCAACATTGTCTAATTGTCCAATAATCTCATCAAGCTTTTCAAAGCAAAATTCCCTATCCTGAAAATTTCTACCTCCGCAAACAATTACTCTCAAGATTTTACCTCTTTGATTAATTTATTATATTTTTAGTTTAGCTTTACCATATATCAGCCGATCACGATGTCTCTCTGATGCCGATGTACATTTTAATAAAATATAAATTTATTGGTAAGAAACTCATGAAAAAGTTAGTCCTTCCGGAATCAAACCGTTCTTCATATTGTGAGATACTTTTATCCTTGATATATGAAATGCATTTTTACAATCATTACACCATATAACGCCATATCCCATGTTTGTCTTATCATCTATTATATGCATTGAATAATCTGTATTTATACTATTGCAAACAGGGCAATTGCCCGGAGTATTTTTATCAATAATTGATTTCAAGTTTTTTGCCCACTTCAATATTTGTCCTCCTATAATCAAGTCCAGTAGTATATTTACTATTCCAAATAATGTGTTAAGTTCTATATTCCAATTTTGGTTATATTCAGATTGTATCGAACATTTATTCGATTGTCAATGTGATAGTTTTATATTCTGACTCGGTATATTCAATTATAAACTTTCATGGTCACAAAATATGACCATGAACACATTATTTTCCAAGCTGTATATATTCAAACAATATCAATGCCTTCCGGAGTATTTAAGCCATATGCATTTACATTCCAATCTGGTTATATTCAAATGAACTCAGTGCAGTGCGTTTTGATGCACTAATGTACTTTACATTCCAATCTGGTTATATTCAAATCCTTTCTACTCTGCAAGTCCATATGTTTTTAAATCCTTTACATTCCAATCTGGTTATATTCAAATATTCCAAATGTCATCAGAACGAATCTCACTTAAAAATCTTTACATTCCAATCTGGTTATATTCAAATTGCTTCTTCGGATCCAGTACATTGATAAATACCACCTTTACATTCCACCCTTGTGTCAAGTATTGGATACATATTTTTTTCAAATTTCCAATCCATTTTTTTACTTCTATTTTAACTTCAACACTGGATTTTTCAATAGATTATTGATAAGGTCGGTGTAAATCATCTGATCTACTACTTCCGTTATGCTCGTAATTCTTTGTCCTGCATCTTTGGAAGACGCTCCGCAATGATAGATTCTCTGATGTTCGGTATTCCAGTCAATAATAATGTATCTGTCATGAAACTCTCCACCGGATTTTTGGAAAGTTATCTTTCTAAACGGATATTCTTGATAGAAATCCTGATATTCAAGGGTATGAAGTCCTTTGCCGATGTTATCGCTAAATATAATGATCTCTACAGATGAAGAAACGTCTTTTAGCAAAACCAAAGTTTTCACTCCGATGTAGTTATCGACGATATAAATGCTCTTTTTCGCTATGCTGTAAATGTCCTTATACGCAAGATTCGCTTCGATCGGCTGTCCATTCAAAAGTAAAAATCCATATTTGAGCTGTGGATGGCTGAGGTCGAGAATCAAATCAGACAGTTCGGATTTATGCACCACATTATTTAAGGTGTCCACTACTTCCGCCACCTGATCTTCCACATCTCTTAAATCTCGTCTTAAATCCTGCATTTCCACGACATTACTTGTTATCTGCATCGAAAGCTGTAAAAACTCTCTTTTTCCAATCAAGCCTTGGTTTTCCACGATATAGTCTTTCATTTGCTTGAAAGTGCGTATTAAGGCTCTACTTTGTCTTACTGCAAGATCGCCTTTAAGAACTGTCATCAGCATATAGATTCCCT
>CAKAQP010000105.1 GCA_916720285.1 uncultured Lachnoanaerobaculum sp.
TATCTCCTGGGTATCAATACGGGACCTGAACATCTTAACGGAATAAATTTTCATAATGTAAATACGGTGCTAAAGCTTGTTATAATAATAGGAATATTGGCTGCATTTGCTTTTATAATAAAATTCATTTATTCGATAGCGGTATACAGAAAAAAAATTGAACTGTCGTGGATAAAAAATATTTTACTTTTTACAGGATTTATAATAGGAAGTATGGTGTCATCCGCCGTTACTATAAGAGTGGAGATGAGATGGGTATATGCACCGTATTTATTTATGCTTTTATTGTTCTCATATATTTACGGTGTGGATAAAAGTATCATAGTAAAGAGATTGAAAAGTAAAAAGATAAAAGCCTCACTGGGAAAGCTTTTCCATGTATCATTTACTGCGGTAGTGTTACTTTTCGTATGGGCATTTTGCATGATAGCGGCAGATATATATTACAGAGGGTATTATGATAATATATATATTTTTATAGGTCAAAACAGAGCAAATTCGTTGGCAGATGAAACATATTATAAGTATGGTAAGGACTTAAGCGATAAAAGAATTTATATAATAAAAAATGATTTTAAACTCAGTAAATTTGATTCACTTGAGTTTTTCAGAGCCTATGATCAAAATATCAGAGAAGATATCGTTACCTTTATTGAAAGCTACAGATCCATAGGTCAGATCGATGATGATATGATAGTTTTAGCTGAAGATTTGAAAAATAATTCATATCAGGATGTAACGGATTTTCTAAAGAATATAAAGATTGAAAATGTATACGGACATTATTCTGACGGTTGGACCGACGAAGAAGCTAAACTTAATGTGATGTCAGGAGAAAACGGTGAGATTCACTTTGAGATAATGTATCCGGGTGAGCTTGACGGAGATGAAGAAATAGAAATAGAAGTCAACGGAGAAAGGGAGACATTGTATCTTATATCAAATATAACACAGTATGAAATAGATACCGCTCCGAATTCATTGACGGATATACATTTGAAGAGCAATTTTTATCTGCCTGATGCTTCGGAACAAAGAGGTGAAGACAGATTGAGTTACATTTTAAATATAAAAATAGATTAGAGAGTGTGTGAATGAAGAAGTTTTTAGCGTTTTTCATGCCGGTATTCGGAGCCATATATTTGAGTGCATATATAAGAAGTGCAATGCTTGATGTGGTCTATACGGATTATATTAGGATAATAAATACCTATCTTAAGGATCCGTTTTCGCCGAAGCCTTATTTTGGCAAGGATGTACTTACAAGATTGCCTATAACATATTTTGAAAGAATGATAAATGTAGCCTTTTTTAAATATTCAACAATGTTTGATATGGCTTTGGGAGTTATATTCCTTTCTCTTATGGGAATTATAATCGGAATATTTATGGCGAACAAAAATTTGAATCTCAGATATTTTATCCTTGTAATGCTGCTGGTTTTTTCACTTTCTCAATGGGAAATGATTACTAACGGAACAGGTTGGGTACATTTTTTTACATTCTTTCTGTTTGCACTGCATTTTTATATACTTGATTCTTATATACACAGGGAAACAAAAGTAAAGTTTTGTTTAAATATTATTCTGCCTGTGTTCACGATATTGTTTGCGGCAGGCTCATATTCACTTGCATATGGTGTTACTTTGATAATTGTATACGTTTTATATGCAATTAAGAAAAAGAATAAAATTATGTTTACACTCGCAATACCTGTGATACTTTCCTTGACTGCATTTATGTATTCATACGCAAATTCTTATACGGAACATGCAGGTGCAACAACAGAAAGTCTGACTGCCGTATTCGGAAGAAATCCGTTGTATTTTGTTTTATTCGGGCTAAATACCTTTGCATCAGATATTTTAAGTATCGGTATAGTGGAAAGATATGAAATAGGTATTCTTATAACAAGCATTATAGGAGCTGTAGTTATATTTTTTTATCTGTATGCTCTGTATTTGAATTTTAAATATAAAATATATGAGTCTACATTATTCCCGATGCTTATGCTTGTATCAGGACTTTTAAGTCATGCCATGGTTATTTTGACAAGGTGGATTTTTTTAAATCCTTTGTATGCCATGAGTTCAAGATATGCACTTCAATTCGGTGCGGGGCTTATAGGTGTGATATTGACATTCGCTTATATGAAAATACATATAAATAAAGAGAAACAAAGTATGTCACCATTGGCAAAGGCGGCTGTCTCTGTGTTTGTTTTACTGGTATTTATAGGAAATATTTCCACTGCCGGAAATGAGCTCAGAATGGCAAAGTATCGTTTGGAAAGCTTTGAAGTGAAGATGGAAGTGGCAAAGAATTTCGAGAATGAAAGCGATGAGACTTTGAAAAAAGTCTTGCAATATCATAATACGAAGAAGACAAGAGAAGCACTTGGTATTATCAAGTCAAAAAAACTTAATATTTTTTCTGAATAGTGATATAAATATTGTAGTTTCCTGTTGATTTGTAAGGTACAAAGAGTGTAGAATGATGTAGTTAATATTTAAATATAAATATTTTTGAAAAGAGGCCTATAAATGGATAATTCTTACGGAATGTTGGCTTTGCAGAAAGCAAATCTATATATTTTACAGGAAATAGATAGAATATGTACAAAATACAAAATAAACTATACTTTGGACTCGGGTACATTGCTTGGAGCTATCAGACATGGGGGATTTATACCTTGGGATGATGATGCCGATATTGCAATGACAAGAGCTAATTTCGAGTCTTTCAGAAAAATTGTTAAGAGAGAATTATCGGATAAACTGGAATTTATAATGCCTGATGAATTTCAGGGAGGAAAGGTATTTTATGATTTTACTCCAAGAATCATTTATAAGCCCAGTATCAGACATAAAAAACAGGATAAAAAAGATCCATATGAAGGTAAACTCAATCATCTTTGGGTTGATATATTTATAATAGATAAGTTGCCGAACAAAAAAACATTAAAAAAGTTTACACTATTTACTCAAAAGCTTATATATCTTCTTTCCATGGGACATAGAAAGAAGCTTGATTTCAAGAAGTATAAGGGTATGATGAAAATCGCCATATTGTTTTTCTCTATCTTCGGTAAAATAATACCTATGAAATTTCTATTCCGTATACAGGATAAGATTTCAAAATTGTTTTATAAAGGCAGAAAAAATAACACCTGGTATTACAGCAATTATCAACCGGATTATATCGACATAGAGGTAAACAGCAGATGGTATGAGAAATATATCAAAATTCAGTTTGAAGATATTTCATTATCAATCATAGATGAATACGAAAATGTATTACAGCTGGTTTACGGAGACTATATGACACCTCCTCCAAAAGCTGACAGAGTACCGACGCATGGAAGTACGGAGATAGAAGTATATGAGTAAGAAGATTTCAATTATTGTATCTGTATATAATGAAGAGGAAGTTTTATTTGAATTTTACAGAGAGACAATAAAGGTTCTTCTATTAATTGATAATCCATATGAGATAATTTTTGTAAATGACGGAAGTACTGACGGATCAAGAAGCACTTTGTTTAAATTATCAAGAGATGATGAGAATGTGAAGGTTATACATTTTTCAAGAAACTTCGGACATGAGGCGGCTATGATTGCCGGTATAGATTATGCAAGCGGAGACTATATTGTCTGTATGGATTCCGATTTACAGCATCCTCCTACATTACTGCCTGAAATAATTAGAAAATTTGATTCGGGCTTTGATATAATAAATATGGTCAGAACCGAGAATAAATCTGCAGGTATATTGAAAAATATAACATCGGCGGGCTTTTACAAAGTGATCAATAAAGTAAGTGATATGAAGCTTGTAAGTAATGCATCCGATTTCTTCGGAATATCAAAAAGGGTTGCCGACATTTTAAGAAATAACTACAGAGAGAAGACAAGATTCCTTCGCGGTTATGTTCAGAATGTAGGTTTCAATACCACAAATATAGAGTATGAGGCAAGAAAAAGGTATGCGGGCGAGAGCAAGTATTCAATAAAAAAACTTTTCAGATTTTCGATGAATACTATAATGACATTCTCAAATCTTCCTTTGAAACTTGGAATGTATGCCGGTGGAATGGCGGCATTTTTGGCTATCATAATGATGATTTATACTGTTGTATCTTTTTTAAGAGTAGGTACACCAAGCGGTTATGCAACAATTATATGTTTGATATGCTTTATGTTCTCGGTACTTTTCTTTATAGTGGGAATAATAGGAGAATATTTGGGACTTATACTGGCCGAGCAAAAGGACCGTCCTTTATATATAGTTGAGGAAAAAATTAATTTTTAAATATAAAGAGCTGTGAAAACGGCTCTTTTTTTGATAGAATAAAAGTATATTTCTAAATTTAAATACATTTCTAAAATCGGAGAGCATATGAATATATCACAGGCAATTTCTAAAAGAATCATATCATTATGTTATGAGAAAAATATTACAATCTATGAGTTATCCAAAAGATCCGGCGTTCCCAAGACTACTATAAAAGACATCATTTCAGGCAGGAGTAAAAATCCAAGTATTTTGAGTATAGAAAAACTCGCCATAGGATTTTCAATATCCATAGGCGAGTTTTGGAATCACGAAATTTTTACTTACCGTTAAGGTACATATCGGCATCCTTAAAGAATGAAATTATAAGTAAAAGCATTATAATTCCTATGGGGAATGCCGCGATAATGGACAC
This sequence comes from uncultured Lachnoanaerobaculum sp., assembly GCA_916720285.1. Classification (GTDB taxonomy): domain Bacteria; phylum Bacillota; class Clostridia; order Lachnospirales; family Lachnospiraceae; genus Lachnoanaerobaculum. Next base: position 4,709 of record CAKAQP010000105.1, read on the forward strand.
AGTCTGAAGGTTTGACATGGAGTTGTCCGAAAAAATAAGTCCTATAGGCAGCAGTATCAAAAGTATTGACCAGTAAAGTTTTATCTTTTTTGAAGGTTCTTTATCTTCAAGATCCTTATATGAATAAGATGCGGCTACAAGTGTTATGGAATCAAATGTAGTAGCATAAAATGTAATCATGGTAAGTATCAAAAGTATCATTGCTATAAAAGGCAATGGCAGAGAGGATATTACTTCACCTATGGTTTGGTATAGGTTCTGACTTTCATTGTATATCTTTAATAAGTCTACCTGTCCGAACACATTAAGTGCAATACCGTAGTTTCCAAGTATTATAAAAGACATAAATGTACCTGAAAGACCGAATATATATCCGCCGAGTATAACCTCTTTAATTGTTCTGCCCTTTGAGATACTTCCTATAAAAAACGGAGTGGCTACACACCATACCATCCAGTACGCCCAGTAAAATACTGTCCAGTCCTGTGCAAAAGTTGTCTGACCGGTAGGGTCAATATAAGTGGAAAGTGAAAAGAAATTATTCACAAGGTTTCCAAGCGAAGTAAAACCGAGCTCAAGTATAAACTTTCCATGTCCTCCACCGAAGAATACATATATCAAAAGTGCAAAGAACAGATAAGTACAGCAGGATGCAAGCTTTGATACACCGTCAATGCCCAGATAAGCACAGGCGGAATAAATAATACAGGTCACAATCAAAATAGCTATAGTAAGTATATTATTATTTGAAACACCGAAAAGTTTGGCAACTGTTTGTGAAAGAAGCGGAGTGGCAAGTGAAAATGTAGTGGCCGTACCGGCTATAAGTGCAAATACCGCTATCAAGTCCACAATTTTCCCCCAAACACCGTCAACTTTGGAACCCAGAAGTACTCTAAGTCCTTCTGAATATTTTGCCCTTGTTCTTTTCCTTACATGAAGCATAAAGCCGAAGCATGAAGCAAGTACAACGTAAAATCCCCAAGGAATAGGACCCCAGTGAAATAAAGGATAAGTGGCGGACCAAAGTGTAGTATCTCCCAGAGAACTGATTCTGCCTTCATTTGCATAAAGCATCCATTCACACAGTGAATAAAATAATATGTCAGCCGCAAGTCCTGCGGTAAACATCATAGTGCCCCATGCAAAATTTGAATGTTCCTTTTTACCGCTTCCTAGCTTTATACTGCCGTATTTTGAAAATGCAATATATATTGATAATAAGAATATAAACAAACCGAATATAAGGTAAAATATTCCCAGGCTGTTGTTTAATAAGCTCCTTATTTGTGCGAGTATATTTCCGGCTTGAGCAGGAAATATGAAAAATAACATTACAAGTGATATCACAAGTAAAAAAGGAACTATAGTGACAAAATAATCAATATCAGATTTTTTCATAACGCCTCCAAATGTTCAAAATCAAAATATTTATTGTAATATTGAACATGATAACATTTTTATAGCGATAAATCAAGATATAAAAAATATCTTAAAAAAAATGGAATAATCAAAAAAACACTACACAAAACAAAACCCTTTGATATAATATAAAAGTTAGTAAATGTCTAAGGAAAGGTATTCATGTATGATTAAATTTAAAAGACATATTATAGGAATTGTTTCTATAATATTTGCCTTATCTTCAGGAGCCTGTGCTAATTCGGATATAGTCGTCAGAGATTCCTCGATGAATAAAGAGGTGGATGAGCCTGTATTTGAAACTCAAAAAAATATAACTTTGGATTGGACTCAAATAAGAAGTGACGCAGAAGAGCAATTCAATGACAAAACTCTATACCCGATGAGTGATTATATTGATATGGCTTTTAAGGCTGATGAAAATAGGGTATTGCTTATATGGTCACTGTCAAATGAAATCAGTGATGATGAAGCATTGGCATACGGAACTGAATATATTAAAGCAGTAAATGATTATGCCGCAACTCAGGATTTTTCTATAGAAAAATCAAGCGAAAACTCTTATGGCGGACTCTTTGATAAGTATGATCTTGAGGTACAGCTTTTTAGAGAAGATGATATTATGGAAAACTCCAGATATATTGTGAATCAGGTTATTGAAGCAGGGACTAATACTAACTTAGAATTACAGAATAAAAAGGGGGATAAATGAAACTTCTAAAGAAAATTCTGATGGCGTCATTATGTTCATTAATGGTACTTAGTACAAGTATGACATCATTTGCAGGTGTTATAGGTAAGAGTTCATCAAAGTATCCTAAGGTTGTAATGGGTGCACCGGCAGATGCGGATACTTATTTAAACGGTGCCGAAATCCATATGCTCACCTCATCTACAAAGAGTCAGATGATGAGCTTTGTCATTAAGACAAAGAACGGCAAGATTATTGTAGTAGACGGAGGTCTTCCGGAGGATGAGCCACACTTGGTAGAAACTATAAAGAGTTTCGGTAATGAAGTAAGTGCATGGATTTTGTCTCATCCTCACAGCGATCACGGCGGTGCATTTACAAAGCTTGCAGAGAACGGTTTTGAAGGATTGCAGATAGATGCATTCTACTACAACATAAGAGAGCAGGCATGGTATGACAAATATGAAAGCTATAGAGCCGAGATGGTAAATACTATCAGAAACTCAATAGCAAAATTACCTGCAGGTGTATCTCATATGACAAGCAAGGGTGAGGTTTACTATGTAGACGGTGTAGCCATACATGTAATCAATGATCCTTATTGGATAGAGTCAAACTCTATCAACAATTCATCCGTAGTTTTCAGATTAGACTTTGACAACGGTACCAGAGTATTATTCTTAGGAGATATGGGACCTGCAGCAGGTGAGAGACTTAAGGCGGACGTACCTGCTTCAGAGTTAAAGGCTGATATCGTACAGATGGCTCATCACGGTCAGTACGGTGTAAACAAAGATGTTTATGAGCTTATAGCACCTAAGGTAGCTATGTGGAATGCTCCTGAGTGGCTTTGGGACAATGACGGAGGTTCAGGTTACAATACCGGAAATTATAAGACTCTTGAGGTTAGATCCTGGATGGAAGAGTTGGGAACAAAGAAGAACTTTGTTATAAAGGACGGAGACCAGACCATCAAATAATTTAATACCAAAAAATGATGAACCGGTACAGGTGTTGTGGATTCAATAC
>CAKAQP010000106.1 GCA_916720285.1 uncultured Lachnoanaerobaculum sp.
CCAAAGTTTTCTCTTTGATATAGCCTGAATTTCATCTCCTACATTCATGCTGCATGTCCAAAGTCCGAATGAAAGCCCCTGTCTTACCTCAAGCGGTGCATCCACCTGACGGCTTAAGATATATGCTTCGATATACGGGTTTGAATCTACAAGATAGTATGAGTATGCAAATGCCGCAGCCTGCTCATTCTCAAGATTTCCTCTTGTAGGATTTGTAGCTGTAAATCCTTCCTCTGTAAGCATAATATGTCTTACGGAACCGTCATGCTTTTTAAGTGCATCCTGTGCAAAATAATCTGTAAGCTTATTTAAGTTTGCAAAGTTTATTACAGGTGAATCAAAGCTGTCCTTTATCCATCCGGTCTTTTGAGCATCATCCCAGAATTCCGGATCTGTCATAGGTGCAGGATATGGGTGATATGCAAGTCCCCAATCAATATCTCCATGCTCAAGCACAAGAGAATTTAAATTGTCTACTATCTGCTTTCCACCGTATTTATTCCTATTGTTTATCTCATTATTCCAGTTATAATCAAGTGAATAGAATACTCTGTCTGTAGAAGAAGTTGACTTGATTGCATTATAGAAAATTCTGAATGCCTTCTCATATTTTCTTGAATAACTTCTTACATCCATATCACCGATATAATTCCACTGCTGGTTGTTAATCTCATTTCCTATAATCCAGTTGGATACCTTACCGTGTGCGGTATTTTTTCCGTTGTATCTTTCCGCAAGGAATGATGCTATAGCCTCAGTGGTCTCAGTACCCTCTTTTGAAGACGCATTGAACATATAGTAGAATATGCTGTCTCTTCTCGGCATATTCGGATACATAAGCTCAGGATGAGCCTCATTATAACCGTTCAAAATAATAGCTGTAACAGTCATATCTTTTCCCGAGAACGCACTTATTGTCTTATCATAGCTTTCTATAAGTGCCTTATTGAAATGATATGTCTTGCCGTTATAATTGTAATCTATACCGCTTCCTAAAATCTGGTTGAAGGCAATATTTGTAGATGCATGCTTTACACCGAGGTTAAATGCATCATCAAGCATCTTAAGCTCTATCTGCAAACCTTTCTTTGATGCCTGCGCCTTGTACGCATCAGTATTTGCCGCAACCGCCTCCGGATTTGTAATATATTTAAGTGAACTTACCTGAACATATTTCGATCCGTCAAAAACAGCAACCGCATAACTGTTGTACAATCTGCTGTTTTCACTGCCTTTATTAAGCTGATATGATTTTGTAACATTACCTGCACTTACCTTTTCAAGATAGTCGGTTCTGTTTCCGATTCCTTCCTCATACGGCTGTAATTCAAAAAGATAAAAATTACCGTCGGTACCTGCCATATCACCCGAGTTATTCATAGTGATATCTACTGTAGACTTATTTTCTCCTATCACAACCGATTCAATATTTGATGTTGCACTAAGAGCATATGCATTACTATGTAATCCGAGTCCGAGCATTGTTACTATAGCTAATGCAGATGCAAGTTTTATTAAATTATTTCTCTTCATCTTGCCTCCTTCTTTATATATTATAACTTATTTACAAAAAAGCTTTGTTAATTTTTTTTTACATTTTTGTTATATCGTAAGTAAGTCTGTTTGCCCTTTTTATTACAGTCTTATACATACTGTACTGAATATTTTCAGCAAAGATATGGCATTTATGAGTATAAACAGGAATATAATATTTCTCTTGGTCTCATCCTTTATCACTATCTTATTATTCCTGAATATCATAAGCAGAGGCAAAAGTACCGGAATAAAATATCTTCCGCTGACACCTTCTATAAATTCGGAACTTATCGGAGTCCATGCTATAAGCATTGATAAAAGCACCAAAAATACTACAAAAAATATACTGATACCTGTAAGCACCCTCTCTTTTACCGGCAGCTGCTTTTCTTTTGCTTCCCCGAAAACAGAAAATATCATGCCTATATTAAGTACTAAAAATCCTATATACGGAATACCTACCACATCATCCGCATGTCCGAGATATGCTCCGAACATTGTTTTATGGTAGTATTCAAGTTGCAGAAGCAATGTATTATAAAACAGCTTTACGGCCTTTAATTTGTTGTGAAATAAATAACCTATGGTGTAGCTCTCCTCACCTGCCCACTCAAGACTTGATGTAGTGCTTGTGGAATATCCCACCACTGTAGCTCTGTTTACCAGATACATTGCAAATACCCATGACAATAGCACAACTACCGCAGATGCAAGAAAAAAAGCTATATTTTCTTTTTTTATCTTGCCGTCCACCTTACCTCTTAACTTAAACTTATACAGCGGTATACTGAAAAGCAGTAAAAGCATAGGGAAGTAAACCATTTTACATGGTAAAACAAGTCCTGCAATAAGGGAAACTATGACCAGATCTTTTATATCAAAGTCCTTTTTTTCATGTGCAAGATAAAATACATATGACACAAAAAAAATCATGCTTGAAATCATAACCGCATCATAGGAATATGAAGCCGCCAGTTCAATTGTGGTAGGAAGAAGGCTGACTAAAAAAATAAATTCTTTAAATCTTGGCAGAAAATATATTCCGAGAGTTCCCAATAATATAAATAAAATCAGATTTGCCGTTCTTCCAAACAGTACAAGATAAATGCTGTTAAGCCCCATTATTCGGGCTACAGTGATACCTGTTGCAGGTAAAAAATATACACTCGGTATGGTGTTTACAGGCGCGTGTAGCGACTGTGCCTTTTCATAATCTTTGCCGCCAAAACTGATATAATTATCAGCGCCGCGAATATTCCCCTCTCCATAAAAAACCTTGTAAGATGTTTCTTCAAGTTTGCTCGAAATAATTTTCCCATGACTTCCCTCCTCAGGTATTAAAACATTCTCCTCTTCACTCTTCGTTTTATCAAAAGTGTACTCTCCGTCCACATCTTCCAGCCAAAGATCCCCGGCCCTGATTATTACATGGCCGTCTTTAACGGTTGCCTGCTTTCCAAGCATCTTATTTGATATTTTATAGGCAGAAATAAAATGTGCTATCTCATCAGGTGCAGACATGGCAGGAAAAACATACATATATCCAAGTCCGAATATAAGCATTACAATCGGATATATCTTAACTATACTGAATTTTGTTATATTCAAATATATTCCCGATACGAGTAACAGCAAAAGAGCTGCCACAGATAATATAATATAGCTCTTACTTAAAAAGTAATCACTTGTATGTGATACTCCCAAGTTTACATATAAGCTTTGAATATAAGCAATCACAATAAATCCTGCTATGCAACCAAATAAACAGATGACTTTTTTCATAAACTCTCCAAATAATGCTTGTACTTTTTATAAATAGATATTACACTGTAATTACTACTATTGTAAAGGAGGATATTATGGCGGGATTTAAAAAATTAATGTTTTGGGCAACTGTTGCAGGTGCTGCGGCAGCCGGAGTGTCATATATACTGAAGTATAAAGAATATCAAAGAGAATTGGAGGGTGAATTCAAAGATTTTGAAGACGAACTTTCAGATTATAAAACAGAAGATGCTACCGCAAACAGAAAGTATACGGCATTAAAGTCTACAACAGATGAATTCGTTACGGCGGCAAAGGACACCGCAAACAGTGCAAAGGGTATGGCAAATGCGGCTAAGGAAATGTTAAAGGATGTGGCAAACATTATTACAGATAATGTTTCCGCAGCCGGTGATGTGGCAAAGGACAATGCAAAGCCTTTGTTTGAAAAAGCTAAATCAAGCGTTGAGCCTGTAGTTGACAAAGCTAAAAAACAGCTGGATAAATTCGGAAAAGATGCAAAAAAATCCGATATAGTTGAAAACGACCTTGATTCCGATGTGGAAGTTGAATTCTATGAGATGGACTCCGATGAGGACAAAAAAGACTTGGCACAAAAGATTGATGATATTTTAGAAAACAATAAAGATAATAAATAAAAAGAGGCCTTGGGCCTCTTTTTTATCTGTCCTTAAAAGGTGTATATTCTTTCAATTCTCCTACATACTTTGTTGCAGGTCTCATTATTCTACCGTCATAAAGCTTGTTTTCCACATTGTGAGCAACCCAGCCTATATTTCTTGATATAACAAATAAAGGTGTATAAAGATCTTCAGGAATACCGAGCATGTTGTATGCAAATCCTGAATAAAGGTCTACATTTGAAGAAATAGTTGTTCCCTTTCTCTCAAATACCACCTTCTTTACAGTCTTTTCAAACTCCTCATAGAAATGATACTCGTCCAGTCTGTTTTTATCTTTTGCTACCGTCTCACAGTACTCTCTTAAAAGCTCCGCTCTAGGGTCTGTGATAGTATATACCGCATGGCCGAATCCGTATACAAGTCCGCTGCAATCAAAGAAGTCTTTATCAAGCAGTCTGTTTACGATATTTCTTATCTTCTTCTCATCTGTGGTTATACCTATTTCGTCCTTTATAGCCTTCATCATCTGTACAACTGAAATGTTTGCACCGCCATGCTTAGGTCCTTTTAACGATCCTATGGATGCCGCTATTGTTGAATAGATATCCGTACCTGTGGATGAAACAACTACATTGGTAAATGTAGAGTTGTTACCGCCGCCATGGTCTGCATGAAGAATAAGTATTGTATCAAGAAGAGCCGCCTCATTCTTTGAAAACTTCTGATCTACTCTTAGCATCTGCAATATGTTTTCAGCCATTGAAAGCTTCTCATCAGGATAATGTATTATCAAACTGTCATTATAAAAATAATGTCTTTTTGCCTGATATGCATAGCACATAATTACAGGAAGTGATGCGGATATTCTAATACCTTTTACAAGAGTGGAATATACATCCACATTGTCAGGTTCCTCATCATAGTTGTATAGAGTAAGTACAGCATTTTGAAGCACATTCATCAAATTCTTTCCGGGATTTCTAAGAAGTACACTCTCAAAAAAGTTGCTTGGCAGTGTATACATACTTCTGAATACCTTTGAGAAATTGTCAAGTTCCACTTTATTTGGTAAAAATCCGAATAAAAGCAAGAACATTACTTCCTCATATCCTCTTGTGGACTTTGCACTTCCGTTTACAAGATCGTTTAGGCTATATCCTCTGTAGTAAAGCTTACCGTCTACATTTGTTTTTACACCGTCAACTATATCATAGCCTACTACATCGGAAACTTTTGTAAGACCAACTCTTACTCCTGTACCGTCTTCATTTCTGAGACCTTTTTTTACATTGAATTCGCTGAAAAGCCCGTTCTTTATTTCATTATAATTTTGGCTCTTACCGAATTCCTGTGCCAAAAAGCTGTCAATATAATTATCCTTCATTCTATAACTTACCTCTGATTTTTAAGTATTCCAGTATCAAATCCACACCCTGTTCAAGTGTAATCTTTGATGTATTAAGCGGAAGATCGTAATGTGTCATATCATCCCATTCTTCGCCTGTATAATACTTGTAATACTCTTTCCTTATTCTATTGTTTCTTTGCACTCTTCTGAGCGCTTCCTTGGCATCAACTCCGTCAACTTCCATTACTCTGTCAACTTTCTTTGACAAATCGGCATATACAAAAAGTGAAATAAAATCATCTTCTCCTGCCGAACTGAGTACAAAATCCGCACATCTTCCTATAAGTATGCAGGATTCGCTTGCTACCAACTCTCTTATAACTTCGCTTTCAAATCTGAAAAGATTGTCGGGTGAAACGATATCGTCTCCTATTGACGGCTTATTATTTGCATTTTTTATTCCGCCTATTATTCTTTGTAGAATATTATGCCCCGGTCTTTCGTCATTCATTCTGAAATATTGTTCTGCTACAGCTGAATGTTCTGATGCCATTTTTATTATTTCATCATCATAATACGGTATTCCAAGTTTCTCTGAAAGCTGCTGTCCTATTATTCTTCCACCGCTTCCATATTCTCTGTTTATGGTGATAATAAGTTTCTTATCCATAGTCCCCTCCTATTTGAATTCACTAATTGGCCAACATCATTCTGTCATTGGCAAACTCACCGCCGCTTGCCTCTTCAAATTTTCTTAAAAGGTCTTCAACCTTAAGTTTCTTCTTTTCCTCACCGCTTACATCATAGATCACTCTGCCCGAATGCATCATTATAAGTCTGTTACCTATATTAAGGGCATCCTTCATATTATGAGTTACCATCATTGCGGTAAGATTTTGCTCAGCCACAATCTGCTCTGTAAGATCAAGAACCGTCTTTGCAGTCTGCGGATCAAGCGCCGCCGTATGCTCATCAAGCAGTAAGAGCTTAGGCTTTTTAAGTGTTGCCATCAAAAGTGTCAGCGCCTGTCTTTGTCCTCCCGATAAGAGTCCTACCTTTGATGTCATTCTAGTTTGAAGTCCAAGTCCGAGTTTTGCAAGTATTTCCTTGTAAAGCTCTTTTTCGCTCTTTTTAATTCCCCAAGATAAACCTCTTTTTTCTCCTCTTCTGAAAGCAAGTGCAAGATTTTCATCTATCTGCATTCCCGCACTGGTTCCCATCATAGGATCCTGAAAAACTCTTCCGATATACTTTGCTCTCTTATGCTCAGGCATTCTTGATATATCAACACCGTCTATTATAATCTGACCGCCGTCAATGGGATATACACCTGCAATCATATTAAGCATCGTTGACTTACCTGCACCGTTTCCTCCGATTATGGTTACAAAGTCTCCCGGATTCAACTTGAGTGATAATTTATTCAAAGCTTTCTTTTCGTTTATTGTACCTATGTTGAAGGTTTTACTGACATTTATAATCTCTAACATCTTATTCTCCCTTCGGTGAATAGGCTCTTTTAGCCCTTATTTTTGCACTCATTACAGGTACGGCAAGCGCAAGTGCCACTATTATTGCAGAAAGCATTTTCATATCGTTTGCATCCATTCCAAGCTGTAGTACAATTCCTCTGATTACAAAGTATACAATAGAACCTACAACAGCCGCAGAAAGTTTCATCCAGAAAGATATTACTTTTCCAAGTATTACTTCACCGATAACTATAGCCGCAAGTCCTATAACTATAGCTCCCGTTCCTGCATTGATATCGGCATACTTCTGGCTTTGTACTATAAGTCCTCCCGAAAGACCTATAAGTCCGTTACTTATCACCAAGGCAAGAAGCTTTGCATGGCCTGTATTTACTCCGAGAGCTCTGATCATAGCTTCATTATTTCCGGTTGCTCTGAGCGCTGAACCGAGCTCCGTACCGAAGAACCAGTATAGTATCATTATAATAAGTACAATAATAATTCCGCCGAGAATAACTCCGGCTACAGCATTACTCATACCTGTAGCGTCTGTAAGCCATGAGAATATGGTATTTGTCTTTAAGAGCGGTATATTACTCTTTCCCATTACTCTAAGATTGATAGACCAAAGAGAAATCTGAGTAAGTATACCTGCAAGAATAGCCGGTATTTCAAATATTGTATGCAATGCTCCCGTGATAAATCCTGCAATCATTCCCGCAAAAGTTGCAAAAAGAAGTGCAAGTAAAGGATTCATGTTGAAGTTTACAATCATGACCGCACATACACATCCGCCAAAAGCAAAGCTTCCGTCTGCCGTCAAATCCGCTATATCAAGCAGTTTATAGGTAATATATACCCCAAGCACCATTGCTCCCCAAAGTATTCCCTGGGCAACGGCACCTAACAGTGCTGTAAACATTTATACCTCCAAAAATTATATTATATATAATAAATTACTGCATTGAAATATTTGATGTATCTATTCCAAGTTCCTTTGCAACCTCTTCATTTATTGTAAGTTTGCATTTATCCTTTGATAAATAAGCTATCGGAATATCTGCAGGTGACTTTCCGT
>CAKAQP010000107.1 GCA_916720285.1 uncultured Lachnoanaerobaculum sp.
CGCAAAAACTGAGGTGTTGATAGAAAGTAGTAACGCAGGTATAAGTTTAATATCGCCGACATCAGTACAAATAACGCAAAACGGAACTCAGATAGAAATGAATGACGGGATAACCCATCAGGGAAGCAAAGTGTACCTAGGGTAAAATACTAAATAGCTATATTGCATAGGGGGTGTATATGTCAGAAAAGAATCAGGCTGAATGGATATATGAATTATTAGGTAAGAAAAAAGGGGTTTTTGGGGCATCAATAAGGGAGCTTACAGATGCAGAAGAGAAAAAGATCAAAGACAAAATGTTGCAGTATTGGAAAGAACATAATGATGAAAGCACAGAATTTCTTGTTAACGGTGCAATACTTTGTTGTAGTCGTGGAAGTGATTATTCTACACTGAATAGTGCAGATCATGGTGTTTATACCGACAGCAGTGAAATCGGGGCTCTTGCAAATACCGATGATAAAAAATTTGACGGATTTGTTTCATGTTCAAAATGGAATGAAGAACCGCTTGTAAGCAAACATATGTGCCGTTTTAAACTTGGAGAATGGAGAAATGTTAGAAAGAGTGTTACCATAAACGGTAAATATGCCTTAGATACAAACTCATATTTACCATGCAAGCATGGAGGAATAATATCACCTGTAACATCAGGGCAGGAATATACACTAAGTAAGTCCTATAATAAATATCCTAAATTTTTAAACGATGATGGTACTGTGGATGAATTGATTGTAAAAAAGCTGTTACTAAGGAATGTATCAGTCATGAAAGAGAGTGAAATAGATGCATTGATAAAACTGGGAATGTATTTATGTGTATGTAAAGATGTTGAAATATTAAAAAAGATTATTAATTGTGGATACTTGTATACAGATTATCGTATTGGTTTGGCAGAAAGCGGTGTCCAATGTACTTTGCTGGATAATTTTATTTTTGTATGTGCTTGGGCAGAGACTTGTTGTAGGTTTAGTGCACATAATGGAACTATACCGATAATACAAAATTCCTCATGGGAGCAATATGATAAGGCTTGCAATTATATTAAAATAAATAGTGATCATAGTTTCAAAATTGTATCAGATCCAGCATTAATAGAAACGGAAATATCAGACATGTTTCTAAATATTAAACTTTTAGAGACTATACTTTTAGCGGGTAATTTGTACAAAAAAAACGGAAATGAAGCCATTGTTTCGTTAATAACCAGAATAGGAACAGTGAAGTTTGATAGCGAAGCGAAGACCGTTAAAATCTATACACTAAGCTATGTTGATGGAAGAATGGATAATATTCAAATAAAAGATAAGATATCAGGTACTATAACAAGTGTAATACCCGGATTTGTTGAATGTCGACACAAAGTTCATTTGTTTGCTGCATCTGAAGGAAAGATTTCAAGTGGAGATTATGCTTTTCAGGAGGAAGTATCCAAGTGTGTAGGAGCAAACATTTCAGGATTAGCAACGATCATCAGTTACGGAACGGCAGCAGTATCTTTAGCTATGGCCAACCCGATATTTGCAGCAATATCTGCACCGGTTGGAATTATTTGCACTTTATTGTCAACAAGTGTGGGAGTGGCAGATGCCATGAGAGCAGATAAAGAGATAGAATATAATAGGGTGTTGGCAAATAAAGTCAATATACAGAATACTCATATAAGCAATATTGTCAAGTGTATTGGTGGGTATATAGCATATGCTTGCTTTGAAAAGATACAACCGGAGGATAATAAAAGGTTATGGGATATTTATAAATTGGAATACAAAAAATATACAGATCAAGAGGCTAGAAAAAAAGGTTATGCCACTAAGGAAAGAATATCGAATTTTTCTTTAAATACTAGTTTGTTTATAGGTGAAAACTATTCGATTAGTGTACTAGATGGAGAAAATACATTGAAAAGACTTGAAAACTTTAATAATAACATGAAGAATATAAGAATTGGAGGAAAAGATGGTTTTGGAGAAACAATAGCCCATAAAACGATATCAGAGGGAGAAAGACTGGACAAATTTACTGAATGTAGGAACTTGAGTGAATTGATAAAATATATGGATAAGAAAACAGATGCAGGGGAATATTATATAGATGTACTGGATACTATAGGATTGGCCGGCTCAAGCTTTGAAGGAGAAATCATATATAGTAGTGGTGTTAATGAGAAAGTAATAAATAAAAAAGGAAGCATTACACTAAAAGATTTGTTTACATTTGATGGCAGTACAAGTTGATTTATATAGATATTATTTATAGCAAGTGATAGTAATATCTTTGCTGTAAAGTGCCGGATAAGTTTGGAAAACTTTCTGCGTATACATAATGTAGATTTAAATTTTAAACAAAGAGGAGCTTTTGATGGGAGTATATAAAAATAGGAGACTTAATATATTTATTTTAGTATTTTCTTTAGTAATATTAGCTGTTTTTATATTGTTATATTTTGAGTACAGTGCGGAAAAGAGAGAAGAAAAAGCTATGAGATATTACTATGAAATAATTCCGGTAATTAAATTATCCCATATTTTAGGGACAGACATTGAATGCAATGATGAGAAAGGAAATAAATGGATTATAAAAGCAGATGGAAATATGGAGAACATTGTATATGAATACACATTAGATTATATACATGGTAAAATTAGTTCTTTGGTTAGATATAGGATTATTGAAAATAAGAATACAAACAGATATATTAAAAACTTTAATGCTAATATGAGAAACATACGAATTTCCGGAATAGATGGCGTAGGAAATACAATATATCCTAAAACAATATCGGAGGGTGAAAGATTGGATAGTTTTACAGAGTGTAAAGATCTGAAAGATCTGATTGAATATATGAAGAAAATAAGTAAAGATGGAGGATATTATATTGATGAACTGGATATTATAGGATTGGACGGTTCAAGCTTTGAAGGAAAGATTGTATATGATACAGGGAAAGGTTATGAAAAAGTAATAACAGAATATGGGTCAATTACTTTGAATCAATTATTTAAAAATGATTATAGTACAGATTGGTATTAATTTTTCAAGAATGTTTTATCTATATAATATATAAAATGTTTTTGAGACTATTTATAAAGATGAAGGATTGTAAGAGCTTCGGGAATTGAAAACTATATCATAAGTTTTCGAATATATGAATAAGCGAAATGATGGAAAATGTCTTATATATTAATGAACTTGATATGGTTGAGAGAGGATAGGAGATTTTATATATGATTATGTAAATGGATCAGAGAAGATTTTAGAAGAATATAATGTTATTGGAATATTGGAATTGTTTAAAGATAACTATTTGAGGTAGATGATATATGGATTCAGAAATTAAAAGCATATATTGAACAAGTAAGATTTGAGAGAGAACAAAAGGCTTATAATTTTCGAAGTGAAGGTTTTTTGAGATATAGACTTTCAAAATTTGTGTGTGCAAAATTAGAGTTTACAAATCATAAAGGCGAAGTATTTATAATAGAAGATGACAATGATATGAAAAGTATAGATACAGAGGAGGAAGAATATATTGCCGGGAAAACGGATAAATTTGGAAGTTATCGTTTTATAGAAGGAGAATATACACAGGAAAGAATAAAAAACTTTAATGATAATATGAAACATATAAGGTTATGGAATTATGCTGAAGAAGAATAAAAGACAATAACTGAAACTGAAAGAATAGCAGAATTCGCTGATGTGAAAAACATAAATGAATTGTGGGAATATTTAAGTCATGAAAAGGTTGAAGGGGTATCTAATATGGGAGCATTAGATACGATAGGATATGATGGGACGGAACAACCAACAAAAATAATATATGATTATGGAAATGGAGAGATTAATATCATAACAGAGTCAGGTACTTTATCAATTGGGATATTATTTGAGAATTATATTAAAGATATATAAGTATGGATAAAGAAGTAAAGCAAAAACTTTAGAATATAGAGTTTATTTAAGATAATGGTAAGCAATGTTTAAATATGACTTCTTGATAAGGCAATTTAAACACTATATTTTTATGGGGTAAGGTAATAATGGATATCGAAAACATGCAAAATCAGTTATTTTCTGAAAGAAGCGAAGAGTTTTTAAAAGAGTTTAATATGAAAAAAGATGATTATAAACAGTGTATTTTTAAAGACTTGGAGGAACTTTTAGGAGAAAAAAATGTAGGATATATTGTGATTTCACCTCTCTACAGCAGCTTTGTTACACAATCATATGAATATAGACTGGGGGTATATGGTAAGGATCTATACTTGAGCAATCTCGATAAAAGTATATACAGGGAACTTCCTTTAATGAAAATGTATATAACAGAGGACTTTGCTACAATAGATAAATATATGCTTAATCATATGGAAATTGAAAAAGTTACAGATTTTCAAAAAAAGGATATAAAGTATCAATATAGCCTTAGATATTTGATGACCGGAAGGCTGATATGGAGGGAACTAATAGGGTGCTTTGTTGAACATATTAATAAGAAAAATGGGGATGCATTAAATGATTTTAATATAGTATATGGCCTTTATATGGAGAGAGGAGAGCACTTTTTTAGTGGAAATATTGTATGAGTGAAAGATATTTTCTTATAGGTACTGACGAAAGTTATGAGCCTTTACCTTTAATGATTGATGTGAGAAAGAGCATAAAAGAAGAATATCTTGAAGAAGGAGAAAGTTATAAGCAAGCGGGGATATCTTTGGTGAATATAAGGAACTCCTTTGACGAGCATACTAAATATCCGGATATAATGGATCAGGGAATATTTATGTTGTCTGATGAAGCATATAGGATATTTAAGCTTTATGAGCCGGCAACAGTAATAAAAAGGGTTCTTTTAATGGGAGAAAGCAGCGATGAAGCATATGAGTATATCATCCCGATTCTTAAAAGAGTAGATTGTTTGTCGGACAGAACTACATTCAAGCGTGGACGATATATAGATAAGGGAATACTTATAGGTAAAAATATACCGGATACAGCCTTATTTAAGATACCAAGTGTTGACGGCATGTCTACTGTTGCAAGGCTTGATTTTGTGGAAAGCCTATTAAAACGAGGCATGAAAGGAATTTGCCTACAGGCTTTGGAGATTGAGTAGTAAAAATACTTGTAAAGGAGCATTTTAAAATGATTGGCTTAGGAAATGTAAAAGTACATAGTTTGTTGGAAGTAGAAAGTTTAGCTGATTTATATTTTACAGTAAAGCCATGTAGTCATGCATGCGTAAAGCTGAAGGTTAATATCAGTTATAGTTTTATTAATCAAATTAAAAACATAATAAATGAGATAAAAGGCTCCGATATAGGCATAGAGTATACCGATGTAGCAGATAACAAAACTAAGATTTTGTTCAAAGGAATAATCGAAAGTTTTAGATTTAGTAATGATTTAGGTGTCTGCGTATGCCATATAGAAGCATTCAGCAAAAGTTTGTTGCTTGATAAAGAAAAAAATGACAGACTGTTTCAAAATAAGGAAGATAATATAAAGTCTGTTATGGAAAAGGTATCTTCTAAAATTGAGACAAGGGTGATTTATAATACGAAAATTAAAAAGCTGGCAAAGCTGTTTTTACAATATAAGGAAACGAATTGGGAGTTTATAAAGAGAATTGCAAGTAACTTTGGAGAAGTGCTTGTGGCTGATTATAAATCAGGAGTAACAGCTTTTTATTATGGTATGCCATACAGTGAAGATATGGTACATTTCCATCCGGATCATTATGAATCAGGGTTTGAAATAGATATTTATGAAAAAGATGGTTTATCAAAAGTAGACCATAGTATGCCTGTCGGGGATAGATACTATAAAATATCAGACTATAATGACTATGAACTTGGAAGTAAGACGGAGTTTATGGGCAAAATCTTTTATATAAAAGAGAAAAAAATAGAAACTCGAGAAGGGTATTTGGTTTTTACATATAAAATTTGTGATAAACAATATATAAAATCAACACCAAAATTTAATGAGAATATTACAGGGCTTGTAATCGGTGGGAAGGTTGTAGATGTGAAAGAAGAGCATATCTATGTCAAAAGTGATATTGACTGTTCAAACAGTACTTTTCCGGTTGTATGGTTGCCGATTACAGGAAATGTTATGTATTGCATGCCTGAGGTAAATAGTAGAGTGCAGTTATATTTTGGAGACAGTGAAGAAAGTAAGATTGTCTTTGCCTCTGATATAATTGATTATCTTAAAAAGAGCGATAGGGGGCTTGTCACAGAGGATAAAAAGGAAATGTCAGTGGATGAAACTTCTGTTAAATGCGGAGGGTCAAGTATGTTAAGCCTTTCATCAGCATTAACAAACTTTGGAAGTATCGAAAAACTTCATATAAATGCAAAAGGAAAAATAAAAATAGAGGCACAGATGATTTCTATTGAATCAAATGATGAGATAACAGTGTTAAAAAGATAAGAGAGGATATAGGCATGGAATACTTTGATGAAGAGGTAATAAGTGCAAAGCACATAAAAAGACGTGATGAATACGGAAGTATAGAAGAGGGGCTATATATACAAAACTCACTTACATTATTTCATAAAGAACTGTTGTTTGAAGAAAAGTTGTCTGTAATGATGCCGAATGAATTTGTAATTATGTTACCTGAACTTGTAGACACTAAGTACATATCTGAGAAAAAGCCTGATGTTATATATACAAATCTTGATGGGAGCATAAATTTCTCATTTAATTTATTAGTGACTTCATCTGGCGAAAGGAATATGAGTTATGCCATAAACATGTTAAAAACAATGATAAAAAACATGAATCCGGCATATGTCTTTTTTGAAGATAAAACAATTGAAAGTGTTGCAGGGAACAGTATAAGTTTAATACAGTTTAAAAGCTATGGAATTGATGAAGCTGCTTATAACATAATATATTTAATCAGTATAGATAAATATATTATTCAGGGAGCATTTAATTGCAGGTATGATGATATGGATGAGTGGAAAAGAGCGGCTTTTGAAATGATAAAGTCAATAAAGTTAGAATAAAGAAAGAAATGATAACTTGAATCGTGGTAGTATTGATTGGTAGAGGGATGGTAAAAAAAAAATTTAGGGAGTGTGAGACTAAAACGAGTCTCACACTCCCTATTTTGAAGTTATCTATTTCCGGATAACTCCTTTTTAGATTTATAATTTATTTTTTAAGATCTGTTTTATCTTTTGGAAGGAGTACATTCAATAGTACAGCCATGATAGTTGCAACAACTACAGGGCTCTTTCCGAAGATAGTAGTAAATATTTGTGGGAATGCGGCAAGTGAACCCTGTGCCTGTGAAATACCTACACCGAGAGCTACTGAAAGTCCGACAATAGATGTGTTTCTAAAGTCCATCTTCTCTGTGAAGATAAGCTTGATACCTGTCATTGCTATTGAAGCAAATACTGATATTGTAGCACCACCGAGTACACATAACGGAATAGTTGTAAGGAGTGCTGAGAACTTAGGTATAAGTCCCGCTATAAGGATTATAATACCTGCAAGTCCGAGAACCGCTCTGTTTATAACCTTTGTTGTAGTTACAATACCTACGTTCTGTGAGTATGTAGCTGACGGAAGTCCGCCAAGAAGAGCACCGATAATGTTTGTGATACCGTAACCGATAATACCGCTTCTAAGCTCGTCACCGGTAGGCAGTCTATCCATAGCACCGCTTGTGGTAGCTGTGAAGTCACCGATAGCCTGAATAGAGTTGATGGCAAACAAAAGTCCGATTGCTACACAAGCTGCAGGATCAAATGTTATTCCGAAGTGTAAAGGCTGTGGAAGTGAGAACACACCT
>CAKAQP010000108.1 GCA_916720285.1 uncultured Lachnoanaerobaculum sp.
GTCCATCACGCATCAGCCTCGTGATTATGTTCATTCACTACCCCCATTATTTTTGTTATTCTTTTTCTTTCCCTTTGTACTAAACGATTGTACCTTCTTATCTGCAGCTGTAATCGTAATCTTAGGAACAGCCTTTACAAAATAATAATAATCGTCATCCTCAAACTGAGCATATTCGGACCTGCTGTAATCTACCGAGAAAACAAAGAAATTATACACATATGCAATAATCACAGATATTGCAAGTCCTATTATAAACTCCAAAAGAGGAGTGGATATATCAAAAATAAAATCTCCGGCAAATATACCGATCAAAACAGTAATAGCACCGGCAGCAATGGCTATCTGCCATGCATAATCCATATTCTGCTTATGCACCATATACACTATAAAGG
Organism: uncultured Lachnoanaerobaculum sp.; assembly: GCA_916720285.1. Classification (GTDB taxonomy): domain Bacteria; phylum Bacillota; class Clostridia; order Lachnospirales; family Lachnospiraceae; genus Lachnoanaerobaculum. The sequence goes on from CAKAQP010000108.1 coordinate 396, forward strand.
TTGTAAGAGCAAATACTATTATAAATAAAAGCATTGTTTTATTTGAAAATATACCGTTTATTGCCTGTGAATATCTTTGTGTAATATCTACAGACTGTGTATTTGTCAAAACACCTATATTCTGTTTTGCAAACATACATGTAAAGTATATAAGTATTCCGGCTGTAATAGGAACAATGCTTACCGCACTCCCCATCAGTCCTACTACAAGAGGTATAACATACGGTATCTTCACGGCAAAGAGTATCGGTACAAGAATCAAAAGAACACTGTCTCTCTTACCGAATCCATAGTACAAAAATAATGTAAGTATCAGTATAATACCTACCAGTAATGCCAGCTCAAAGGATGCCGTAAACAGATTTATCATCAAAAAAACCGCCACTATCAATACGCCCGCCATATAAGGCAGAAAAGCACCTATCACAGACAATACAATAGGAACCTGAATCACAGAGACTTTATTCTGATAACCCAGATTTATACTTATAAGCATCATAGCTGTAAATAATATTATATATTTAATTCCCTTATCTATTATGGAATGATATTTTGCATAGAAACCTTTCAAGCTGTTTCTAAATACATATAGCTGTAGCATTCTAACCTCCGATATTTGGTGTCTTATCTTTGTTTTCGAACTTTTTTTCAAAATAATTTAATCTGTCATTGTAGACTTTCAAGTTTCTCTGTGCCTCATCATATTTTTTCGAAAAAAATCTATATGTAATAAGTTCAAACGCAATCAATCCCAATATATATATAACAATGTAAACTACAGAGAACACTCCAACTGTAGTTACACTGGACATCAACTCTTCCAAATTGTAAAGAATGGCCAAAACAATTATAAGAAGAAAGCAAAATGTATAAACAAAAAAGGACTTAAGCATTTGTTTACCCACATAATCCTCTTTGAAATAATTATCTATTTCAAACATCTGCTCGCCCTTACTTTTTTTTAATAATGCTAATTCCGTCATCTGCTTTATTTTCTCTTCGTTTAGCATACTTTCTCCCAACACAAAACTTTCTGCGACATTTTCCATTATTATATCATATCTAAGGTTGCATAGCAAATATGGGAGTATAATCGCCTTCCATTTAATCCGACAAAAAAGCTGAAATACCATATAAATATTATGATATTTCAGCTAAATATTTTTATTTCACACCTTCAATAATAACCTTGGCCATGAAATCAATTTTTTCATCTGTCATTCCCGGATATACACCAACCCAGAAGGTATCATTCATGATACGATCTGTATTTGTGAGCTCACCGACAATCCTGTACCCTTCTTTGGTCTCTCTCATCTGATCAAAACATGGGTGCTTTGTAAGATTTCCGGCAAAGAGCATTCTTGTCTGGATGCCGTTTGACTCAAGCCTATTTACAAGTTTTGCTCTATCAACACCCTCTTTACATGTAATAAGGAAACCGAACCAGCTAGGATCTCCGTTCTTTACAGAAACCGGAAGTATAATTTTGTCTTCTACCGGCTTTAGAGCCTCATATAATCTCTTGTAATTCTCTCTTCTTCTTTGAGCAAATCCCGGGAATTTCTTTAACTGTGCCACTCCGACTGCAGCCTGAAGATCTGTAGGCTTTAAGTTATATCCAAAATGTGAGTAAACATACTTATGATCGTAACCTAAAGGTAATTCACCGTATTGACGGTCAAATCTGTGTCCACACATATTATCCTGTCCTGAATGGCAAACACAATCTCTTCCCCAGTCCCTTATAGACTTCATTATCTTGCTTAAAAGAGGATTTGAAGTGTATACTGCTCCACCTTCTCCCATAGTCATATGATGTGGCGGATAAAAGCTTGATGTTCCTATATCTCCGATAGTACCTGTAAACTTCTTCTCACCGTCTATAACATATGTACTTCCAAGCGCATCGCAATTATCCTCAATAAGCCATAAATTATGCTTTTTACAAAAAGCCGACACTGCCTCAAGATCGAAAGGATTTCCTAAAGTATGTGCCACCATTACAACTTTTGTCTTTGGTGACAGTGCTTCCTCAAGTTTGGTTACATCTATATTGTACTGCGGTATTGTAACATCAACAAATACCGGTACAGCACCATATTGTATAATAGGTGTAACCGTTGTAGGGAAGCCACATGCTACTGTAATGACCTCATCACCTCTTTTTACCTGTCTTTCACCTAAAAGCGGTGATGTCAAAGTCATAAATGCAAGCAAGTTGGCACTTGATCCCGAGTTTACAAGTGATACATATTTTGTACCGAACTGCTTTCCAAACTCTTTTTCAAACTCATCAAAATATCTTCCGGCTGTAAGCCAAAATTCCAAAGAAGCATCTACCAGATTTACCATCTCCTCAGAGTCGTACACTCTTGAAGCATAGGTTATTCTATCTCCTTCTTTAAACTCTTTTTTTATATTATGAAATTTGTCGTGGTACTCCTTTACCAACTCCAATATCTCTTTACGAGCATCATCCTGTGTTTTATTTTCGAACATCTTTCCTCCAAATTATATATACTATTTATTCAAATAATATTTTATCTGCTTTTCAGTTACAGCATTCATGTCCTCTCCATTGTTCCATGCCTTATACCATTCCACACTTAAATCAATAGCTTCGTTAACATCAAGCCCCGGCTTCCATCCATATACTGCTTTTAATTTGTCACAATTAAGCTTTAAAAATCCCGCCTCATGCGGTCCACCGTCTGATTGAATTTTGAAATCAAACCCGTCTCCCCAGGCTCTTTTAAAACTTTCTACAAGCATCTTTGCATTTACACAGTCACTGTCATCCGGACCTACATTAAAATATCCCTCAAACTTTTCTCTGTTCTCTGCCTGTCTCATAACTATATCAAGATAAATAAAGAGCGGCTCAAGTACATGCTGAAAAGGTCTTATTGAATTCGGATTTCTTATTATAACAGGATTCTTTAATATTGCCGCTCTAACACAGTCAGGAACGATCCTGTCTTTTGCAAAATCTCCGCCACCTATTACATTACCGGCTCTGGCTGTAGATACAGGTAATTCATTTAAGAAACTCTTTTTATAGCTATGTGTAACAAGTTCCGAGCAAGACTTTGAATTGGAATACGGATCATAACCGTCAAGAAAATCAGTTTCAACATATCCCTTATCCTGTTCCTTGTTGTCATATACCTTATCTGTTGTAACATTAAGGAAACTCTTTACACTTTTAGAGAGTCTTACACATTCCATAATATTTACAGTACCCAAAACATTGGTTTCATAGGTGTATACAGGTCTTTCATAAGAATCTCTAACTATAGGCTGTGCCGCCATATGAATTACATACTCCGGCTCTACCTCATCAAATACCTTCTCTAAATGTTCAAGGTCCCTTATATCTCCAATAACGGAGTTCATTTCTGTTTCCAAACCTAAAATATCAAAGATATTAGTATCAGTAGGTGGGTTAAGAGCATATCCGGTAAGGTTTGCACCACACATTATAAGTATCTTAGAAAGCCAAGAACCTTTAAAACCTGTGTGACCTGTAAGAAGTACTCTCTTTCCGCCATAAAATTTTTTCAATTCTTCAAAATTCATTTATTCAGTCCACCTCATCCATGGAGCCTTTCCACTTGCCCAAAGATTTTCCAATTTTTCTTTTTCTCTTTGTGTGTCCATGCACTGCCAGAAACCGTCATGCTCAAATCCCATGAGTTCGCCATCTTTGGCAAGCTGCAGCATAGGTTTTTGCTCAAATATAGTAGCATCACCTTCTGTAATATAATCAAATATATTCGGATTCAATACCATAAATCCGCCGTTTATAATGGCAGAATCATCTTCACTCTTTTCTCTAAAAGATGTAATTAGACCTGATTCTTCTTTTTGAAGCACACCCTTTTGCTGTGCTAAACTTACAGTAGTTATTGTTGCAGTTTTTCCATGGCTCTGATGGAACTTAAGCAGTGCATCTATATCCACATCTGCAACTCCATCACCGTATGTAAGCATAAAAGGCTCATCTTTCAAATGTTCCTTTGCTCTTAAAATTCTTCCACCTGTCATGGTATTAAGGCCTGTGTCAAGTACTGTAACTTTCCAATCTTCTGCATTCCTTCTATGCACTTCCATCTTATTGTTCTTCATATCGAAAGTAACATCAGAGTTATATACAAAATAATTTGCAAAATATTCTTTTATCTTATTCTGCTTATATCCTGCCAAAATAACAAATTCATTAACTCCAAATGTCGAATAATACTTCATAATATGCCATAAAATCGGCTGACTTCCAATCTCAATCATTGGCTTCGGTTTCAAATGGCTTTCTTCAGAAATTCTTGTTCCAAGTCCGCCTGCTAATAATACAACTTTCATAACCCCTCATTTTACTGAAATCTGTTTGCTCAGACTATTTTATCATTTCATATGAAATATTTCAAATTTATAGATATTGAAATTAAATCCATAGTAGACTTATATAATATATATTTTCTTTCTAAGCACTCTGTACAATCCACCCCTTATGTTATTTGGTGCCAAAGTGATTAAGGCAGTAAACATTATTCCTATTATAAATTCCGGTATGTTTGTATAATGAAGCTTATTTTGAATTTTTCTTAATCTGAAATATGTAAGAAAATATCCCAAACCACCTCTTCTATTTGAAAAATTTCCAAGCCTGGCATTTACCAAAACTTTATCTATATTAGCGATTCTATATTTTTTGGCAAGCATTCTACTCCAGAGATAATAGTCTTCCAATCCCGACATCGGCTGATATCCGCCCACTTCCAACACGTCTTTCTTCCTAAAGAAAACTGTCATATGATTTAAAGGGTTCCTGTATTTTCCATACTTATAAAGTTCCTCATGATTTAAAGGCATTGTTTTTGTTCTTAAAGATTTACCTTCCTCAATAAACTCAGATATATATCCTCCTACCACTGATACATCAGTATTTTTTTTCATATATTCCGCTTGGGCTTCAAATCTATCTCTTACCGCTATATCATCACTGTCCATCCTTGCAACATAATCACTCCTACATTTTTCCAGTCCTTTTTGTAGTGCTATTCCCAAACCCATATTCTTTTCCAACTGTACACAGATAAAATCTATATTATTTTCCTCAAACTTTTTTCTTTCTTTATGCAGTATCATTTCAAGTTCCCTAGTAAGTGTCCCATCTTTTACCAATACAAATTCTTTTGGTTTTAGAGTCTGGTTGAATATACTCTCCAATGCTCTTTCTAAGAACTCCGGCCTTTCCTTTATATAAACAGACATCAAAACTGAAATTTCCAAGTTTACCCCCCTTTCATAATTATTTTAATGTTTTAGTATTATAAACAAGTAGACTATACTTTTACTACCTGACTTCACTTTATTGTTTTTATACTTGATTAAAATTTTTCTTTATTCTTCATCATTCTCACCGACCATATCGCTATCCCTGTTCCTATAACACTAAGCAGGATATTTACACTCAAAAGCGCTCTCATTCCCATATAGTCAAGTATTGCTCCACCAAACAGTGATCCGAGCACTGTGCCGGCCGACATCATTCCCGACATAAATGCCTGTCCTGTTGCATGGTCTTCTTCTCTTACTGCCGTACCTGTAAAATATACTGAAGCCGCAGCCATTATCGCAAAGCTGCATATCTGTGAAAGTTGAGTAATATATATCATTTCGATATTAGTTGAAGCAAAATAAAGTACCGCCCTTAATATATATCCTGCACATGCGATAATCATAAGATTTCCCACTTTTATCTTCTTCATAATAAAAGAAAATGTAAACAAAACAGGAATCTCCACTACAGCCTGAATAAACATCGCCGTTCCGAGATTACCGCTGTTACCACCAAGAGACTGTACAATTTGCAAAAGATATGTCCCTATAATATTGTGTGAGAAGAAAATAAAAAGCACTGCCAAAAGCATTATAGAAAAATATGGATATTTTCTTATAAAACTGATTACATTTGTTTGCTTATATTCGTCACTCTCAAATACGGATTTCTTTGTGTGTGGCATTGTACTTACAACACATAATAATAAGACCATAATTATAAGGCCTGAAGCAGGTATTATTTTTGTTCCGAATCTAAGTGCCATATTACCGATAAGCAAAGCCATAATTGCATACATTGCGGAACCTGTACCTCTGGCAACTCCGAAATTAAGTTTTACCCCTTCCCTCTCATATGCAAACAATGCCGTATTTATCATCGGCAAATATATACTTGCTATTATATACATCAAGCCGAAAAGAACTGCAATCAGCCACCTTTCTTTTACAATAAACAGCATAATACATATAAGTATATATGGTAATCCCAATAAAATAATCATTCTTTTCCATGTCAAAATTTTTATCCTGTCACATAAATTACCCGCCAAAGGTTGTAATATTACTGCGACCAAACAAAATACAGCTGTAATAATTCCTATCAAGCTGTTACCAAATCCGTTGCCCTGCAAATAGAATGATATAAACCCTGCACTTGGGCAAAACATCATCCAATATAGGCCTTGCAATAAAATATATTGAATATTTATCTTTTTATCTTTCATCTTATGCTTTCGCTTCCTTGTTTTCCTTGCTTATCCAGTCTATAACTTCATCAAGGTCAGCCTTTACATCATCAACTTTTGTTTTTATATCATCTGTCGGTTCTATAGTATCAGGAACCATTATTACCCTCGCACCTGCTGCAATTCCGGCATTTAACCCATTTATAGAGTCTTCCAGTACCAGACTTTGTCCTATATCTGTTTTTACCTTATCTGCCGCTTTTAAAAATATATCCGGTGCCGGCTTACCGTTTTTTATCTCATCACCGCATGTAAAATCATCAAAATAGTCATATACACCTGCCATTTTAAGATATTTTATTGCCACCTCTCTCTTTGTAGAAGTTGCAAGACAGGTCTTAATATTGTTTTCCTTCAAATATTTAAGCAAATTATCAAGTCCCTTTTTCTTTGTAAGTCCATGCTCTCTTATATGAGAAACAATATACTCCTCTCTGGCATCTCTCCCCTTTTCTATATCAAATTCATCGCCTGCGTCAGCTCTCAAAATCTCATATACCAAAGCTCTGTTGGCACCCTTTATCTTAAGTATAGCTTCATCACTAATTCTGCATCCCTGAAGTATGGCTGCATTCTGCCATGCTTTTCCATACAGTCTTTCCGTATCAAACATCAGACCGTCCATATCAAATAAAACCGCTTTTATCATTATTATATCCACCTTTTTTACTTTATATTAAGATAACATTTTTTTATATTAAAAGCCATAAATTATATTTATCTTCAATTATCAGTAAATGTATTACTATGATAATCTATCCTTCCAACCGATTACACGCTCTCTCATTCCCTCTATATCCAGTACTCCATAAGC
>CAKAQP010000109.1 GCA_916720285.1 uncultured Lachnoanaerobaculum sp.
GACGGCGAAAACAAAATACAAAAGATTACAGATAAGGCTATTGAGAGAGTAGATAAGGCTATTGAAGACAAGTCAAAGGAAATATTAACAGTTTAATTAGCCGACTTCACATCAGTAGAGACAAATAGTTTCTAAAGTTTAAGAAGGTGGGCTTCCACCTTCTTGTTTTATAGTTTAAAGTGAATGGAGTATAAAATTGGAAAACTTAGTTATACCAAAAAGCATTGCCATAATACTGGACGGCAACGGTAGATGGGCTGAAAGAAGAAACCTGCCAAGAGCAATGGGACATAAAGCCGGGTGTGAGGCGCTTGAAAAAACTGTTGAGGACTGTGTACGACTTGGAGTGGAGTGCCTTACAGTATATGCTTTTTCCACCGAGAATTGGAAAAGATCTGCAGTTGAAGTAAGTGCTTTGATGAAGCTTCTCAGATTTTACATGGTGAAGCTTATTGACGTTGCAAATAAAAACAATGTAAAGGCTGTTATGATCGGTGATGAGAGCAGATTCGATCCGGATATCAGAAAAGGAATTCAAAAGCTTGTGGATGCAACAAGTAAAAACACAGGTATGACTTTTGCCTTTGCTATAAATTACGGTGGAAGAGATGAGATAAAAAGAGCTATAGAGCATATAGTGGATGATGCCGCCGCAGGAGTTATTTCAAAAGAGAATATAAATGAGGAACTTATTTCCTCATATTTAGATACAAAAAATTTACCTGATCCGGATTTGCTTATTCGTACAAGCGGTGAGCTTAGAGTTTCAAACTTTTTACTTTGGCAAATAGCATACAGTGAGTTTTATATTACAGATACTTTATGGCCGGATTTTGATAAGGATGAGCTTTTGAAGGCTGTGGAAAGCTATAGCAAAAGACAGAGGAGATTTGGAGGTCGTTAATGTTTTTTACCAGACTGATAAGTGGAATAGGACTTTTGATAGTGGCTGTCTTGGCTTTTTATATAGGTAATTTACCGCTTATAATATTATCCGCATTAATTTCCGTAATAGGTTTATTTGAGTTTTACAGAGCTTTGGGCCTTGATAAGAAAAATATTGCATATCTTGGATATGCGTACTCACTTATATATTATTGTTTAATTTATTTTAAATTAAATCAATATGTATTCTTTTCGGTGATAGCATTTCTTCTGGTTATTTTTGCAATATATGTATTTACATTTCCTAAGTATAAGACAGAGGAGATATCACTTATATTTATGGGAGTAATGTATATTCCGATACTGTTTTCATATGTTTACAATACCAGAACATTTGATGACGGACAGTATCTGGCATGGCTAATACTTATATCCAGTTGGGGCTCGGATACATGTGCATATGCGGTAGGTTCACTTTTTGGAAAGCATAAAATAGCTCCCGTACTAAGCCCTAAAAAGTCTGTAGAAGGTAGTATAGGCGGAGTTTTTGGAGCCGCACTTATAGGAGGTATATTCGGCTTCATATTGTCGGGACATTTTATAAGTACCTTCTCACCGGTATTTACCTGTGCCGCTTCCTGTGCTATAGGTTCTGTAATATCACAGGTTGGTGATGCGCTTGCTTCAGCTATAAAGAGAAATCATGATATAAAAGACTATGGAAATTTGATTCCGGGACATGGTGGCATACTTGACAGATTTGACAGTATGATATTTACCGCTCCTGCAATCTTTTTTGCAATATATTTTTTGGGTTAAATAAATGAAAAAAATATCTATTTTGGGATCCACAGGATCCATAGGAACACAGACACTTGATATAGTTAGAATAAATAATGATGTGGAAGTGGTGGCACTTTCAACACATAAAAATATAGATTTACTGGAAAAGCAGATAAGGGAGTTTAAGCCTAAGGTGGTTGCCATATGGGAGGAAGCTGACGCAAAAATTCTTTCAGATAAAGTAAAGGATTTGGATGTAAAAGTGTGCTTCGGTATGGGAGGACTGATAGAAGTTGCCACTGTTTGTAACGCCGATATAGTGGTAACAGCTGTTGTAGGCATGATAGGTATTGAGCCTACTATTGCGGCAATTAAGGCAAAGAAGGATATTGCACTTGCAAATAAGGAGACACTTGTTTGTGCCGGTCATATTATTATGCCGCTTGCAAAGGATATGGGTATAAATATATATCCGGTTGACTCTGAGCACAGTGCTATTTTTCAATGTCTTGATAAGAATAATCCTATCAAGAAAATCTTACTTACCGCTTCAGGCGGACCTTTTAGAGGTTTTAGCAAGAAAGAATTAGAAAATGTTACTCTTGAAGATGCTCTAAAGCATCCGAACTGGAGTATGGGCAAAAAAATTACCATTGATTCTGCTACAATGATAAACAAGGGATTGGAGATAATTGAGGCGTCGCATTTATTTGATGTGGATATTGATGATATTGAAGTTGTAATACAAAAAGAATCCATCATTCATTCTATGGTAGAGTTTAAAGATAACGGAATTTTAGCACAGCTTGGCACACCTGATATGAAGCTGCCTATTTCCTATGCTCTGTTCTATCCGGAAAGAAGATATATATCTGAGGAAAGAGTGGACTTTAGCACACTTGCGACTTTAAACTTTTCAAAACCTGATTTGGAAGTATTTGAAGGACTTAAGATGGCTATATCGGCAGGAAAAAGTGGTGGAAGTGCACCTACTGTTTTAAATGCCGCCAATGAATGGGCTGTAGATAAATTCTTAAATAAAAAGATTGGATTTACAGATATACCGCGTCTCATAGGTCTTGCCATAGAAAATCATCAGTTCAAGGAAAATCCTTCTCTTGAGGATATCCTATCATTGAAACAGTGGACCGAAGAGTATCTGGAAAGGATAAAAATTTGAATATAGTTATTGCATTAATTATTTTTGGAATAATAGTATTAATACATGAGTTTGGACATTTTCTTTTTGCCAAACTCTCAGGAGTAAAAGTTGTAGAGTTTTCCGTAGGAATGGGACCAAGAATTTTCTCTGTAAAGAGGAAAGAGACCAGGTACTCACTGAAACTCTTACCGCTTGGCGGTTCCTGCGCCATGTATGGAGAAGATGAGGATGAGGATGCACCGGGAAGTTTTAACAGTGCACCGCTTTTAGGAAGAATTGCCACTATTGCGGCAGGGCCTGTTTTTAACTTTATTTTGGCATTTTTAGTTGCCATATTTATAGTTGCAAATGTGGGCGTGGATAAACCTGTGATAAGCGGGTTTGTATCAGGGCTTCCGGCGGAGAGTTCAGGACTTATGGTAGGCGATGAGATAGAAAAAATTAACGGAAGAGATATTGACTTTTACAGAAGTGTTTCCACATATCTGTTTATGAATCAGGGCAAGGATATTACCCTTACTGTAAAAAGAAATAATGAAAAACAAACAATAACCGTTACACCTATGTATAATGAGGAATACTCTCAATATATGATAGGTATAAAAAGCTCCGGATATGAAAAGCTTAGTAACCCGTTATCCATACTTAAGTATTCGGTATTGGAAGTAAAATATACTATTTCCATGACTGTTGATTCACTTATCTATCTTCTAAGAGGCAGAGTAAAAGCAAGTGAGATAAGCGGACCTGTAGGTATTGTAAATATGATAGGAACTACGGTGAATGAATCAAAACCGTATGGAATATTTGTTGTACTGCTTTCATTGTCACAGATGGTTTTACTTTTAAGTGCAAACCTCGGAGTAATGAATTTACTTCCACTACCGGCACTTGACGGCGGAAGACTTATCTTTTTATTCCTTGAGGCGATATTTAGACGACCTTTAAACAGAAAAGTAGAAGGATATATTCATTTTGCAGGTTTCGCTCTCTTGATGCTTTTGATGGTTTTTGTAATGTTTAATGATATAAGAAAAATTATATAATGCTTGCATTATAGGAGTAAATAATGAGAAAGAAAACAAGATTAGTACAAATAGGAGATAAATATATAGGCGGTGATATGCCTATTCTTATACAGTCGATGTGTAATACAAAGACTGAAGATGTTAAAGCAACTGTAGATCAGATTTTAAGACTTGAGGATGCAGGTTGCGACATAATAAGAGTTGCAGTGCCAAATTCTGAGGCTGCCCTGGCAATCTCGGAAATTAAAAAGCAAATACATATACCGCTTGTTGCCGATATTCATTTTGACTACAGACTGGCACTTGAGGCTATAAAGTACGGTTGTGATAAGATAAGGATTAATCCCGGAAATATCGGAAGCAGTGAAAGAATAAAAGCTGTAGTGGATGCTTGTAAAGAAAGAAATCTTCCAATAAGAGTAGGTGTAAACTCAGGCTCTTTGGAGAAAAATCTTATTGAAAAATATGGCGGTGTTACAGCCGAAGGTATTGTTGAGTCTGCACTTGATAAGGTAAAAATCATAGAAGATATGGATTATAATAATCTTGTTATAAGTATTAAATCTTCAGATGTAATGATGTGTGTAAAGGCACATGAACTGATTTCCGAAAGAACAGATTATCCGCTTCATATAGGAATAACAGAGTCAGGCACGGTAAAAAGAGGTATGATAAAGTCATCACTCGGACTTGGTATTATATTATATCAGGGTATAGGTGATACTGTCAGAGTATCTCTTACAGGTGATCCTGTAGAAGAAATTTTTGCGGCAAAGCTTATATTAAACAATCTGGGACTTAGAAAAGGCGGTATAGAGGTTGTATCCTGTCCGACATGTGGAAGAACAAATATTGATCTTATAGGTCTTGCAGGTAAGGTTGAAAAGCTTGTAGAAGGTTATGATCTTAATATAAAGGTTGCAGTAATGGGATGTGTGGTAAACGGACCGGGAGAAGCTAAGGAAGCCGACATAGGAATTGCCGGTGGAATAGGTGAGGGACTTTTAATAAAGAAGGGCAAGATTGTAAAGAAATTGCCTGAGAATGAACTTTTAGCAGCCCTTAAAGAGGAACTTGATATATTGTCAAAAGAGGCATAGAATGTTAAAAAAATTCAAAGACGTTTTTCAAAGTTTAGAATGTTCAGGTCATATTGACGAACTTTTAAACTTTGTTTTTGTGGAAAAAGTAAGTGCAAGCAATGATATGTCTTTGATAAAGATAAATATCATTTCCGAGAGAATAATAGAGAAGAAAACAATCCTTGATTTGGAAAAGCTTATAAAGGATAAGATGTTTCCAAAAAAGAATGTTAAAATTAAAATATTTGAAAAATTCAAACTATCAAGCCAATATACTGCACAAAATCTTTTTGAGGCATATAGAGACAGCATACTCCTGGAAATAAAAAACTATAAGATATCCCAGTATGTTATTTTAAACAATGCCTGTATTACATTTGAAGGTTCATACATGGATATGACGGTTGAGAAAAATCCTTTAAATGAAAGTGTAATTGATGAGCTTGTAAGAATACTTGAAAAAATCTTTAATGAAAGATGTGGAATACTTTGTACTGTAAGGCATAAGTTTATTGCAAGAAAAGAAAGAAATGAAGAAATAGAGTATGCCGAACGAACTGTCACAAAGAAAAGCGATAACAGTGATTTTGTTACCGGAAATGCAAATGCAGCCTGGGAAAGCGGTGAAAATAATGAAGCTGTAAAATCAAATGAGACGGCAGCTACGTCAAATCCTAAAAAGGATACAGGTAAAAAGTTTGGAAATAAAAGCTTTGATAAAAAAGGATATACTCCTAAATATACAAAGCAAAAGTCTGATAATCCGGATGTTATTTATGGAAGAGATTTTGATGACAATTTTATAAAACTCTCAGATCTTATCGGAGAGATTGGAGAAGTAACTGTTAGAGGAAAGATAATAGAAGTTGAAAGCAGATATCTTGAAAGAAGTGATTCCACTCTTTATATTTTTGCAATTACAGACTTCAGCGATTCCATTTATGTAAAGATGTTTGTTCGTGGCGAGCAGTTGGATGCTGTTAAGGCAAACATAGTCAAAGGAAATTACATAAAAGTAAACGGCATGGCTCTCATCGATAAATTTGACAGCGAGCTTACAATTTCATCTATAAAAGGAATCAAAAAATGCGAGAAGTTTGAAGAAAATATCAGAATGGACAATGAGCCGGTAAAGAGAGTGGAACTTCATTGCCACACAAAGATGAGTGATTTTGACGGTGTCTCTTCGGCTTCAGATATAATAAATCAGGCTAAAAACTGGGGTATGGATGCAATTGCAATTACAGATCATGGAAATATTCAAGGTTTTACAGAAGCCAGCCATGTGAAGAATCCACCTAAGATAATATACGGTGTTGAGGGTTATCTGGTAGATGATTTAAAGGAACTTGTGACTAATCCTTCAGATAAGACTCTTGATGACGGTTTTATAGTATTTGATATAGAGACCACCGGTTTTTCTGCCAAAAACGATGCAATCACCGAGATTGGTGCGGTCAAGGTCGTAAAAGGAGAAATAGTAGACAGGTTCTCAACATTTGTAAATCCAAGAAGACCTATTCCTTTTAAGATAGAGGAACTTACACATATCAGTGATGCAATGGTAATGAATGCTCCGGTTATCGAGGATATACTTCCTCAGTTTTTGGATTTCTGCGAGGATTATATTATAGTCGCACATAATGCAGGATTTGATACGGGATTTATACGTGAGAATGCAAAGAGGATAAACAGAGAGTACAATCCTTCTATAATAGATACCGTTGCAATGGCAAGACTTCTTTTGCCTGATCTTAACAGATTTAAGCTCGATACGGTGTGTAAGGCTTTAAATATATCTTTGGAAGGTCACCACAGAGCTGTAAATGATGCAGAGGCTACTGCACAGATCTGGGTTGAGTTTATAAGAAGGCTTAAAAACAGAGGACTGTCCAAATTATCAGAGGTGGCAAGCCTAGGTGAGACCAATGCGGATATTGTAAAGAAAACCAAATACAATCATGTAATAATACTTGCAAAGAACGATATAGGAAGAATAAATCTTTATAAATTGATTTCACTTTCACATATTGATTTCTTTAATAAAAGACCCAGAATTCCAAAGTCTATTTTAGCAAAGATGAGGGAGGGACTTATTATAGGAAGTGCCTGTGAACAGGGAGAGGTTTATAAGGCTATTTTGGATGATGCTACAGATGATGAATTAAACAGAATAGTATCATTTTATGATTATCTGGAGATTCAGCCTATAGGCAACAATATGTTCCTTTTGGAAGAAGAGCAAAATGATATTCATTCCATAGAGGATCTGCAGGATATAAATAAAAGGATAGTAGAGCTTGGAAATGTATATGAAAAGCCTGTAGTTGCCACCTGTGATGTACATTTTTTAAATCCTGAGGATGAGATATACAGAAGAATTATATTCTATGGAAAGGGATATAAGGATGCGGATACGCAGCCGCCACTATATCTTCGTACAACGAGAGAGATGCTTGATGAGTTTGAGTATCTTGGCAGTGAAAAAGCTTATGAAGTGGTTGTTACAAATACCAGAATGATTTCGGATATGGTGGAGGTGATATCACCTGTAAGACCTGATAAATGTCCGCCTGTTATTGAAAACTCGGATGAGGACCTTACCAATGCCTGCTACAAAAAGGCACATGAACAGTATGGTGAAAATCTGCCTAAGATAGTTGAGGACAGACTGAAAAAAGAACTGAACTCCATTATTTCAAACGGTTTTGCCGTTATGTACATTATCGCAAAAAAACTTGTGGAAAAAAGTAACGAAGACGGTTATCTGGTAGGTTCAAGAGGTTCCGTAGGTTCTTCTTTTGCGGC
>CAKAQP010000110.1 GCA_916720285.1 uncultured Lachnoanaerobaculum sp.
ACACCGGCTTATTCTAAGCAGGACGGTGTAGACTATGTGCCTATGCCTACATGGAAAAATGCACTTATCAACCTACTTAATATCGCAGGAACAGGACCGATTCTCGGACCTATCCAGGGTATTCTTTTCGGACCTATAGCACTTCTTACAATACCGATAGGTAATGTAATCGGCGGTGCGGTTCACGACTATTTTGCAGGTATGATTTGTACAAGAGACGGCGGTGCTCAGATGCCTGAGATGGTTCGCAAATATACAAGTAAAACCGTATTCTGGATTTATGACGTGTTTGTATGTCTCTTGCTTTTACTTGTAGGTACGGTATTTATTTATACACCGGGTGATATAGCGGCAACTCAGGTTTTCGGTTTCAGCGGTGCTCCTACAGAAGTTTCAACATGGGTCATCTACGCTGTGATTTTTGCTTATTACCTTGTTGCAACAGTTTTCCCTATTGATAAGATTATCGGACGTGTATATCCTATCTTCGGTGCGATTTTGGTATTCTCTGCACTTGGAGTATTCGGTGCAATGGTTATCTTCCATTATCCGCTTGTAGATATTTGGGGAAGCTGGGCAACACAGTCGTTTGACTATGCCGCATATTTTAAAGCAGGACATTTTATTCCGATTTTCTTCGTTACTGTAGCCTGCGGTATCCTTTCAGGATTCCATTCATCACAGACAGCTCTTGTAGCTCGTACAATTAAGAGCGAAAAAGAAGGTCGTATGACTTTCTACAATATGATGGTTGTTGAAGGATTTATAGCTATGGTATGGGCTGCCGGTACAATGGCACTTATCCAGTTTACAGCTGAGCACGGCGGTATCACAATGCAGCTTAGTGACAAGGGTGTATGGCAGTATATGATTCAAAAAGGAGGCGAGCTTGTCGCTATTTCTCCTACCAGTGTTGTAGGTGTAGTATGTAAATATGCACTTGGACCTATCGGAGGTGCCGTAGCACTTATCGGTATTATTATCCTTCCTATAACATCAGGAGATACAGCACTTCGTGCACTCAGACTTACTATTGCGGATACTTTCCATATCAAGCAGGATAACAATGCAAGAAGACTCAGTCTTGCTATTCCTATTTTCGTTATAGTAGGTGCAATCCTTGTTTGGGCAAAGATCGATCCTAAGGGATTCAATATTCTTTGGAGATATTTCGCATGGTCTAACCAGACAATGGCACTCTTCCCACTTGCTGCCGCTACTATTTATTTAATAATAAATAAGAGAGGAAAGTGGGCATGGATGACTCTTATACCGGGTGTCTTCTACACATTTATTTGTGCATGCTATATCTTGAATGCAAAGCTTGGCTTCGGTTTAAGCTGGAATATTGCTTATATCGGCGGTGCTGTAATTGCCGCTTTATACGCAGTTCTTACTATATGGAGAGGTAAAAAGGGTGGTTTCACTCCTGCCGATCCTGTAAAATAAATAAAATTATTGCTCCTCCCAAGACAGTTGTAATATAATACTGTCTTGGGAGTTTTTTATTATTTTTATTAGACAGAGGAAATATGGAAATTTTAGAATTTTTAAAACAGGAAAATATATCGGATAAAATCATTTCAGAAATAAAGTCATTCAGAAGCTTTTATAAGCTTGAAACCGAGGATGAAAGAAGAATCCCGAAGGATTCATATCTTTACTACGGAAAAGAGATTTGGGAAGAAGCGGCTACAGCTATAATAGCAGGTGAAAATATCTTGCTTGACGGTCCTAAAGCTACCGGAAAGAATGTATTGGCACAAAATCTTGCCATGGCATTTTCAAGACCGGAGTGGGATATATCACTTTATATAAATACCGATGCTTCATCTCTTATAGGCTCGGATACCTTTGAAAACGGCGAAGTCAAGCTTAGAAAAGGACCTATACTAAACTGTGCTATAAGGGGCGGTTTCGGCGTGCTTGATGAAATAAATATGGCAAAGAATGAATCTCTTGCCGTACTTCATGCGGTACTTGACTTCAGAAGAACCATTGATTTGCCGGGATATGACAGAATAAATCTTCATGAGGCCACAAGATTTATAGGCACAATGAACTACGGCTATGCCGGTACCAGAGAGATGAACGAAGCTCTTGCTTCCAGATTTATGGTACTTCATATGCCTGTTATATCGGCAGAAAACTTACAAAAGCTTATAAAGGATAAATATCCTACTCTAAAACCTGAATACATATCACAATTTGCCACTCTCTTTGATGAAATAAGAAAAAAATGTGAGGGCGGTGAAATCTCTACAAGAAGCCTTGACCTTAGAGGTCTTATCTCCTGTATAGGAATGATGAAAAAGGGACTTGGAGTTACAAAGGCTCTCGAAATGGGACTTATCAATAAATGCTTTGACGAGTATGAAAGACAGCTTGTACTTGATATTGTAAGTGCCAGATTACCTGAAAGTCTTTTAGGGGAGAGTATCTTTTCATGATCTTGACGGAGTTTGAAAAAAAGAGAGCCGCAAACATGATTTGGAATGCTGCAGGAAATTATGATGTTTCCGTCGGATTTCGTATGTATGACAATGATGCGAAGGCGGATCTTTACTGGAATACCATACTTGGCAGCAGCTATGCACATTTTGACTGGAAAAGGTTAAAAGAGTTTTACAATACCTTCCATGAAACAATAGGGCAGGGAACCTATGAAGCATTGTTTTGGATTGCACTTGAAAATTCCACCTTTGAAAAGGAAAAGGATTCAAGACCGAGTCTTCCACTACTTAGGAAAGAGTACTGCAAACAAAAGCTCATAGAATTTATGCCGAGTATTGCCGAAAGCAGAGAGGGATGGATACTTGAAGGACATTACAGGACTTCTATGGGTGAAGACAGCGGACTGCCCGATTTGGTAGACAGAAAGCTCTTAAGTGAGGTTGAAATCGGTGCCGATGTGGATACGGAAGGCTTTATTAGGAGTTTGTCAAATACTCTTGCAAAGTATTTTACCTATCTTCCCGGTGTCAGTGCAAAGGGACAAAAGCGCAGATTCAAAATCCCTGTTCCAAGACTTTTCTTCGGCAAAAAGGCAGGGGTATCAAATGAAATTGAAGGCGTCACCAAGCTTGTACTTGGCTATGTTGAAAATCAGGGAGGTGCCGATGCCTCCGCATTTGAAACAGACTCTGAAAAATTTAACAGGATAACGGAAGAAGGACTAAGAAAATATATCAGCAGCTATTTCGGAAAGTCCATCTATGATGATAAGACTTCAGAGAAAATACAAAGAGAGTGCTGTACCGGTAATCACGAAGGTACCAGAATATTTTTTACAAGAGGTGAAAGTGAAGACAAGGTAAGCGGATTTGCCGCAAAGATGCGAAAAGAAATGCAAAAGCAGTATACTAAAAACAAAGAATTTTTCTTTGACAATATAGGAAGTAATAATGCGGCCATCTTGGAACTTACAAATCGTATCAAAAATGCTCTGCTGACTCAGCTTGAGCCTACTACAGTTTATTCAAAAACAGGTAAATTAAATCCCGCTCTTGTCTGGAAGGCTCTGTATCTTAACAATACTAAGATTTTTGAAAAAAAGGTGGCGGAAGGTAGCGGCAATATAAGTGTCGATATTTTACTGGATGCCTCAGCTTCACAGATTCATCGTATGTACACAGTATCCACACAGGGTTATATTATTTCAAAAGCACTTGACAACTGCCGTGTTCCTGTAAGAGTATGGGGATATTCATCTATGAACGGCTACACTGTAATGAATCTTTACAGAGATTACAATGAGACCTCAAAGAACAATGAAATATTCAGATTCTTTACCACAGGTGCCAACAGAGACGGTCTTGCACTTAACGCTTTAATGGAACAGATGAAGAAAAACAATGCTTCTCACAGAGTTGTGATATGGCTTACAGATATAAAGCCGAATGATATGCTTGAGGTCAAGGGTAAATCAAGAAATTACAGCGGTGATATCGCTATAGAGGATATGACCGAGCTTGTGCATAAAGCAAAGCTTGAGAACATATATGTCCTCTGCGCCTTTACAGGCGATGACGCCGACCTGCCGAATGTTCAAAAAATCTTCGGCCGAAGTTTTGTAAAAGTAAAATCGCTTGATAATTTTGCCTCATTGGTAGGAAATATGATACAGGCGGAAATTAGGAGAATGTAAAAAGAGCGGTTTACCCCAAAAGGTAAACTGCTCTTTTTATAAATACTATACTTTTAACTTCTTTATTACCTCTTTGACTTTGCTATAATATATCTTACAATAAGTCCGACTGCAACAAAATATCCCACATATCCGACCACACTGACAACTGTTATCACAGAGTCCCAAAATAACTGCATGTCCATAAAATTCCTCCTCATTCCCCATACAAAACTTTCACGAAGCTTTTATTTAATTTTATTGTACATCTTAAAAATCAGTTGTCAATAGCTGTGTAGCGCCCTCCTATACATTATCCAAAAACTCCATAAATGTAGGCAGATTGTCCCATTCATGTCTTTCTATTTTTTTCTTTATAGTATGCTCTTCACCGAAAAGATATAGGCTGTCCACCAAATCGCTCACCTGATTGAAGTGGTGGCTTGTTATTATAATTGTCTTTCCCGCCTTTTTCAAAGAGTATAAAACATCCTTTATAAGCTCCACATACCTTGGTGAAAGTCCGTTAAAAGGCTCGTCAAGTATTATCACCTCGGGATTCATTGTAAGTACCGAGCCTATAGCCACAAGCTTCTTTTCGCCACCTGATAATTGATAAGGTACCCTGTTTTTAAGATGTTCTATCTGTAAAAGTTTTAAGCAATCTTCCACTCTTCTTTCCACCACAGCCTCAGATAATCCAAGCTGCCTCACACCGAAAGCAAGTTCCTCATAGACTGAGAAATTGAAAAGCTGCACATCGCTGTTTTGAAATACAAACCCTATTTTTCTGTAGAGGTTTGATACTCTTTTTAAGTCCTTTATATATGCCTTATTTATCTCTTCACCGTCAAAAGTATATTTACCCTCACTCAGAGCAAAAAGCCCTACAATAATCTTAAGCAAGGTGGACTTTCCGGCTCCGTTCGGACCCATTATAGATACACTCTCTCCCTTTTTTATATCAAGGTTTATATGGTCCATTCCTATTTGGTTTTCATAAATATATTTTCCATTTTCAATATGAATCATATCTGCCCTTTCAATATAAAAAATAAAACTATAAATAATATACAAACAGCTATATGCAATATGTCGGATTTACTTAATTGCAATCTTCTCCTTACTTTGACCTTATTCCCGTATCCTCTAAGCAGCATAGCCTCATAAAGACTCTTCATATGCTCTTTACTTATAAGATATACCTGACCCAGGATTGCACCTGTAAGTTTTTTTGAAACTCCACCTCCAACACTTCTTATCCTGACGGCATAAAGTATATTCATTATATGATTCCCGAGAATATAAAAATATTTGATTGCAATATCAAATATCATAACCATCTCATCCGGAAGATAGAGGCCTCTAAGTCCTGCTATAAAATCACTCCATGAGGTCCTTGTCAAAAATACCGAGAGGTTTAAGAGCAAAAGTACGGTTCTGATAAGGAAAAAAGCCGGATGAATACCGGGATGAAGCAAATAGCTCGGCAGTAAAATAACGGCGGTAAAGATAATAAGCCTAATCATCTTTTTTACAATAGCTATTATCTCCCTACCGCTAAAAAAGACAATCTCCGCCAAGAAAAAGATTCCGACTGTCCATAAAAACACTATGCTCTTACTGTTGTAAATAAGTATCAAAAGTATTATCAATTCGCAAATTCTTATAACCGGACTGTCGCTGTATTTCTTTCTGTTTTCAATCTTTAAATAAGATAAAAGAGAAATAACAGTTGAAAGATTGCTTTGAAGAAAACTGTTTTTTACTTCATGCCTTTCCTCTGTTATTTCTTCTCTCATCATCCAATCAGGCAATGTCTGATTTGTCATAAATACTTCCTATAATTTTTGAAATAATAAAAAATAAAAGTATTGCCGTTACCGCGCTGAGCACATATCCGACACCCACATTTATCCCCGGTATCTCATAGTCTGTAAATAATGAGCCAAATGAGAATCCTGTTGCCATTCCTGTAGGTAATGTAGCCATAGTATTTGCAGATTGGAGCTTTTCAAGTAATTCTTCTCCCGACCATTCTCCAAACGCCGTTCCGGAAGCTATAAGTCCTATAGGTGTTATAATTACCAGAAACAGTATCAGACCGTAAAGCTTTCCTATCAGACTCTTATCCACACTCTTTTCATTGTATATCGCATCTTTAGAGACCATGTTTACAAAGCGATATATTACCACAGTAAAAAATACTTCCACCCAACCTGCTATCGCCATATGTGGAATCAGCATTGCAGGTATTGTCACAGAAAGCGGATACGGATTATAAAGCGGCAATCCGTTACTTGTTGCTATTATCGGCTGTATACCAAGCTCTATCGCTGTAAATAATGCCGCAATATTGATGCCTATGAATGCTCCTGCTCCCGCTCCGATATAGTTATGCCCTCTTTTTCTGAAAAAATCATAGACTGCGTATCCGCTAAAAGGCATAAGGATTGCCATATTGAAGATATTGGCGCCCAGCGAGAGTATTCCGCCGTCACCGAATAAAAAGGCTTGAAGTATAAGTGCCACACTTACACAAAGGCTTGCGGCATAAGGTCCCATCAAAACGGCTAAAAGCACACCTCCGATAGCATGTGCCGTTGTACCTCCCGGTATAGGTACATTAAACATCATCATAAGGAATGAAAGCGAAGCACCAACTCCAAGCATAGGTGCAAGCTCTCTGTTCTCTTTCAGTTCAAGTCTTACTTTAGACACGGACACAGCCAAAGGCGGCAATGATACTACACTTAAAGCCGCACAGGTAGCCGGTCCCAGATAATTGTCAGGTATATGCATATTTCTCCAATCTATCTTTGATTTTTTCTAAGTTCCAAATGTTTTAAACCCCTTATCTCTTCACGATAAAAGTTTATAAAATCCCACATAATCCCCAGATTATTGTGGCTGCTCCTACCCAAAATTCTAAGCACAAAGCCATATTTTTCCAAAGCGGTAATACCGTAGATCCCTTCAAACTCTTTGGTATCAAGCGCCTCTTTACTTCTTTTTATCCAATCTGTACAAAAATTTTCGTCAATTATTACAACAGAATTAAAATTGGTGTAGCCCTCAAAAAGTCCAAGCTCGCTCATATCCTCTTGCCTCGGATCCACTATCAAATAGTCATTGAATACAAGTTCACCATCATATAAAATCTTTGTCTTTAAATCCACTTTATTGTACAAAAAAGGTGTATCGCTTTTTGACCAACCTGCAGTCAATCCGTCTGTCAATATAAGGCTTCCTCCCTTTTTTATATCTGCAAATGTCTTTTGATAATATATGGCATCCTCATATGGAATAACCTCATCAATATAGTACTCAAGGAAGGCGTTTTCTTTTACCATAACCTCATTTAACTGTGACGTAGTTTTACCGTTTGGGCATTTATATATATAATTTGGTGTCTGAGTGGTCAAGATGGCATGAGCATCTTTTTCAAGCGTTGCAAGATTATAATACTTCTCGCCCTCTATAAATCCTCCTCCGGTAGCCACCAAAAAGTACAAAGGAGTATTATCTTCAGTTGGAATCTGTGCGGAAATCCTTGAGTTACCGCTTCTATAGCGATTGGTAAGAACCGTCCTGTCACCGCGCTTTTCAAAGG
>CAKAQP010000111.1 GCA_916720285.1 uncultured Lachnoanaerobaculum sp.
TCTTCTATGATTTCGTTTTCTCTATCCTTTGCCCTTTTTCTGGCATCCTCTAAGATAGCGTCAGCCTGCTTTTGGAAAGAGGCCAATTTTTCTTCGTACTCCGCCTTAAGAGCATCAGCTTTTGCCTTTGCATCTTTTGCACTTTCCAGGTCTCCGGCAACTCGCTCTCTTCTTTTTTTGAGCATCTCCTTAGCCGGATCAAAAAGCAAATAGGAAAGAATAAAGAACAAGAAAAGGACCGCTAAGCCGGTAATGGCTGAATCAGCCAAAAGCTGAGGGTCAAATCCTATCAGTCTTTCCATAAAACCTCCAAATTAAGCGCCGAAAGGCTTAACGAACATAAGAATCATAGCAACTACAAGTCCGTAAAGACCTGTTGTCTCGGCAACGGCCTGTCCGAGAAGCATTGTTGATGTGATATCCGCTCTTGCTCCCGGGTTTCTACCTACTGCAGCCGCACCATGTCCCGCTGCAATACCCTGTCCAACACCCGGTCCGATACCTGCTATCATTGCAAGTCCCGCACCTATAGCAGAGCAACCAAATATAAAATCCTGTCCTGTCATATTCATAAATAACCTCCAAAATATATGATATCAAGTGAGGCACTTCCTCACTTAAATCCATGAAAATATTTTACTATCCAATGAACTATTCTAATTTGTCATTGATATAGACCATGCTAAGCATACAGAAAACATATGTCTGTAGTGCTCCTGAAAATACATCTGTATACAGATGTAAGAATGACGGCACACCAATCTTTAAAAAGATCGGCATCATACCATACCAAAGCCCCATGATCAAAACACCTGAAAGCACGTTTGCAAAAAGACGCAATGATATAGATATCGGGTTTGCTATCTCACCGATAACATTTATCGGAAAGAGCAACGGTATCGGCTCAAAAAGCGATGTAAAATGTTTTAACTTTCTGTTCTTTATACCCTGGAAATTTACTATTAAAAATGTAAAAAATCCAAGTAAGAATGTTACACCATAATCTGCTGTCGGGTTTCTAAGTCCGAGCAAACCGCTGAAGTTAGAAACAAAAATAAAGATAAAAATTGTTCCTATATAGTTTAAGAATCTATCCTTGTTTGCACCAAGTATAGTATCGGTCATTCCCTCTAATGCTTCAATACCACATTCCAAAAAGTTTACAAATCCGCTTGGGACATTGTATGGATCTGCCGCCTTTATTGCTCTGTTTGCAAAAATTGCAAATATTGTAATCAATAAGACAACAATCAATAAGGAAACTGTAGTCGTAGTCAAATAGAGTTCCTGTCCGAAAAGCTTATACTTATATAGGCCATGGATCATAAAATCCAAATTTTTGCTTCCGGCTGCACTTTCAGCTAAAATACTTAAGCTCATGTCTCCTCCTTTCTTCCTTTTTCAAATATTTTTTTAAACAATGGATACATATATGCACCCGATTTCAGTCCGAAAACGGATATAACAATCGCGAGTGCATTTATGTATCTACTGTTCCAAAATATTGCTACAACAATAAATAAAGCCGCCTTCCTAAGCAAAGAATGAATCATAATCTTTCTCTGTGCAAAAGAAGGATTTCCCCCATACAGGCTGTCTTCTGTGGATATTCCCATATCAATGACCATGCCTATTACCAGAACGCTACCTATGAGTATCCCAAGTTCAATCGGATAAACAGAATACTTCATAATCCCCGCAAACGGGATTGCCGCCAGGCTCAAAATGATTTCATAAAGTAAAACTCCCATACCCATATAAAGGCATGTTCTTCTTGTTTCCTTATTCATCCTTATTCTTAAAAATCCTACTTTCTCTTTTTGGCAAAACAAAAGTATTTTCTTGTTTTTGCAGGTTTGTTTCTTCTTTCTTTTTGTCCATCTTTTTTATGGTATTCATGATAAGTCTATACCCTGACATACATCCGCTTATCACCCCTATAAGCATAAAGATCAGAGTAAACGGAAAGTGAAATCTTTCCTCCAATTTCATACCCAAAAATGTACATAGTAAAATCGGTGTAACCATGGTAAAGCCGACCTGCGAAATCAGTGACAAATATTTTAAGGCTTCCATATCTCATACCTCCTACTATACTCCAAAACCTCAAAAACTTTCAATATTGCATTTTATACTAAATTTTTTTCGGTTTTCTTATTATACCTATATAATTCTTAATTGTCTATATCCGTGTTGTTTTTATCAGTATCATTGTTAAATTAAAAACTTGTTTTCAAAAAAATTATACAAAAATTTTTTGAGCTGAAAGATGACAAAATGGTGTTCTGTAAATCGTAAATATTTGTTATAATATAGGAACTATTTTATTGTTGACTAAGATGCTATAATAACTTGATATAGGGAATCGTGAGATTAAAATCTGTTTTATTCCCGATTAATCTGATAAAAGGAGGAAATATGAAACATAATATCAGGAAAATGTTGGTTACAGGTATGATAAGCGGCTTGCTTTCACTTTCTGCCGTTTCCGCGGTATATGCTGCAAACGGTTGGAAAGAGTCAAACGGTACTTGGACCTATCTGGATGACAACGGACAATTGCATAAAAGTTGGCTCCCGTCCTCAAACGGGTATTATTATATGGATCTTTCTACAGGCGTTATGGTGACCGGATGGAAGAAAATCGATTCCAAATGGTATTACTTTAAGTCTAACGGAATAATGGCTACAGGCTGGTTCAAAGTTGATAATGACTGGTATTATACACTCAGCAGCGGAAACCTTGTGCAAAACAGCTGGTTAAAGAGCGATTCCAACTACTTCTACCTTAAGGGTACAGGTGTCATGGCCACAGGTTGGAGGCAAATGGACGGTGCATGGTATTATTTCAAGCCTGACGGAAGAGCCGCGTTCGGTTGGACAAAAGTAGGCGATAAGACCTATTATTTCTCCAGTTCCGCAAAGATGTATACATCATGGAATCAAATCGACGGTATTTACTACTATTTCAATGCTGACGGTTCTATGAAAACAGGTTGGATAAATGACGGTACTCATAAGTTCTATATGGAAGAAGCTGAAGGCGAAAATCACGGTAAAATGACATTCGGCCTTAAGAAGATTTCCGGAGCATCTTACTATTTCAATGAAAAAGGTCATATGATCACCGGTTGGTTACAATCAAACGGCAAATATTATTACTTTGATGCCGACGGAAAGATGGTTACCGGTAAATCCATAAATATAGAGGGAAAAGAATACACATTTGATGCAAATGGTGTATGTACAAATCTTAGTGGCACTCCTAGCAGTGTCACTAATGCTATATCCGAAACAAAAAAATCGGACGGTAAGAGCAGTACGGCAGCACCTACTGCAGCCGCTAATGAGGCACCTACAGTTGCACCCGGAGCTAAAACCGAATCTTCAAGTTCTCCTTCCACTTCAGCTGCCCAGACTTCGGCAGAGGCAAAACCCGGAAGCAAAGAAACAACAGCTCCCGCTTCACCGGTTGATGAAGCAAAAGCAAAAAATAATAAAGAGGAAGCGAAAAGTCCGGCTGATGAGAGCAAAAAGAATGCACAAAGCTCTTCTTCAAGCAAGGATGAAGTAGGTTTAAAACCCGGTGAAACATCCGGACCGAAATAGAGGTAAAAAATGCATTTTAATAAATTTATAAAAACGGCTATATCTTTGTCACTTGCACTGTCTTTGCTTAGTCCGGTTACATCATTTGCAGCCAATGAATGGACAATGCAAACACCGGGAGTATATCAAATGCTTGACGGTTCATCCCTCACCGGAGTAGTCGCAAGAGGTATTGACCTTTCACATTATCAAGGTGATGTTGACTGGGACAAGGTTGCCGCAGATGATGTTCAGTTCATCATACACGGTACCAGATACAAAGGTCAGATTGATCCTGTTATAAGAAGAAATCTTACTGAAGCAAACAAAAGAGGTATAAAGCTCGGAGTATATATTTATTCCTATGCAATGACAGTCGCACAGGCTGATGCAGAAGCTGATTTTGTTCTGGATATAATAAAGGATTATCCTATTTCATATCCTGTAGCTTTTGACGTGGAAGATGCCAATACACAGGGTAAACTTCCAAAAGACGAGCTTACCGCTATAATAAAGACATTCTGTAATAAGGTGGAAGCCGCAGGATATTATCCTATCGTATATGCAAACGACTATTGGATTGCAAATAAGCTTGATATGAATGCTCTGAAAAAATACGATATCTGGGTTGCCAGATACAATGTAAAGCATTCATATCCGGATCCTGTTATTTGGCAGGCTACAAGCACAGGTAAGGTAAACGGTATAAAAGGTAATGTAGATATTGACTTCCAATACAAATCTTTTTCCGACAAAATCCCTGCAAATACCTGGAGAACTATTGCAGGAAAGAGATATTATTACAAAGACTATAATATGGTAAAGGATTCATGGGTACATGACTCCAACAATTCTTACTATATGGACTCAAACGGTTTGGCAAAGACCGGTTGGTTTACTTCAAATAATGCAAGCTATTATCTGGATCCGACAAAAAATGGTGCCGCAAAAAAAGGATGGTACAAGGAAAATTCCGATTGGTACTATCTTGACAGTACTGACGGAAAGATGATTACAGGTTGGATTACTGACGGCAACAAAAGATACTATGCCGACAAGGATGGTAGAATGCAGACCGGTTGGCTTGTAGACGGTAAAAACACATATTTCCTTGCTCCGTCAGGTGTTATGACTACCGGTTGGGTAAATGACAATAACACATGGTACTACATGGATAACAGCGGTAGAATGCAAACAGGCTGGATAGACTCGGGAAATCAGAGATATTACATGGACAATACCGGTAAGATGCAGACCGGTTGGACTGATGTGGGAAATTCAAGATATTTCCTCACCAAGTCGGGTGCTATGTATAAGGGTTGGCTTAATGACTCAGGTGCCTGGTATTATATGGATAATAACGGTGCTATGAAGACAGGTTGGATAAACGATAAGAACACCTGGTACTACACGGACAACACCGGTAAAATGCAAACAGGTTGGATAAATGACGGCAAGAACAGATATTTCCTTACCGACTCCGGTGCAATGAAAACAGGTTGGTTAAAGGATGGCAATGACTGGTATTATATTGACAAGTCAGGCTCTCTAAGAACCGGATGGATAAATGATGGAAATATATGGTACTATTTGGACGGCTCAGGCAAGATGCAAACAGGCTGGCTTGATCAAAACAATCAAAAATATTTCCTTTCTCCAAGCGGTGCTATGAAGACAGGTTGGATAAATGTAGATAAAAACTGGTATTACATGAACAATTCAGGAAGTATGGCAAGAGGCATGATAAATATCAATAATGTTTCATACTATCTTGATGAAAGCGGAAAGATGCTTTCCAATACAACAGTAAATGTAAACGGTACAGACTACAGTATAGATGCTTCAGGTGCTATGTCTCAGATCGTTCCTGCGACAACAGCAAGTCCTGAAACTTCATCAGCCGTTTCTACACAGGCAAGTGTAGGGCCGACAGGAAACTAAAAATCAAGAAAAAATACTACAGCTGAAACAGACAATCCTGTAGTCATAGTAAGTTAAACTTTATAGCGAAGCAGAATTTTTCTACTTCGCTATACCTATGTGAACAAAAGATTTTAATACTGCAAAAACTTCTAAACTGATACTTGAATTGAAGGATTGAATTTGAATTTAAAGTTTTTCTCTATATTTACAAGCCATATATTTAATGATAGTATTTAAACGAGTAAACTTCAAATATATTTTAGGAGAATTTATAATGAAAAAGAAGCTATTTACCTTATTCTTGTTATCATTTTTAATATCTTCACTTTCAGGATGCCAATCACCCAAAGATAGTAATACCACCTCTGTTGCACAGGAAAGTGAATCTCTCTCAACACCGGAAACTTCAACAGAAGAAAAACCTACCACTTCAGCCAAAAGTGATATAACTCAAACTTCAATAGATAACGAACTTTCTATATCAGAAAGTATCTATTTCCCTTATGAAAATTTAAATGAGTTAACTATTAATGAAAAGACTGATAAGGACAGCTTAAAAAATATCATCAGCAAACTCCCTAAGATAGCTGAATATATACAACTTAGTGATGTGGAGTTAAGTAATGACTCTTCGACAATCACAATCAAATATGATGAATTTTATGAAGGTGCAATCGCATCCAGGCTTTATGATATTGATTTAACACCACCCGGCATAGATGAAAATCCTTTGTATTCTTCACCATATATATTTCCAAGGCTTGACAATAATGCTTTGCTTTTAATAATAGCCAATGATTCCATATCATATGTAAATTATGAAATTTCTGTACCTGAGGAATTTTATGATTCAAAACCTCTTACTCTAAAACTTGCAAGAGAAAACTTTATAAAGCACATAGGTGATATATCTGGTGCCAGAGAAGATAAAAGCCGTTATGATATTTTATTAGATTATGATAACGCCATATTTGCCAATAGAATTCACCTTAATGGTGTAGTCCTTGGTTCTGAAGAGGAAGTGCTCATTAAAAGATATAATGAACCTAATGAAAAAGATGGAAATAATTATATATATCTTTCTGAAGATGGCACTATAACATTTAGGCTCGAAAAAGGAAAAACTGAAGATAATCTATTAACTGTTACAAAGATTTCAGTTCGCCCACTTAAAAAAATCATATATGAACAGTTTTTCCCACTCAGTATAGGATTATTACCTGAGCAAAATGGAGTTTTAAGTAAATCTCGTGTTGTGGGCTACCTTGGAGAACCTAGAATAAAAACCTCAGATACTTATTATTATAGACTAACCTCCGGTTTATCTGATTATCTATACTTTACATATGATGATAATGAAAATGTAATAGAATATGGAATGGTAAGAGAAGAACTTATACCTAAAAATCATTAAATATAAAATGGGCTGTAACTTATAAAAAATTACGTTACAGCCCCCTCTTTTATACAAAACTATTTTATTCTATCATAGATTATTCAAGTTACTTTACGAATCTGGAAAACAAATCTATCAATATTCCAATTAATATACTTACAGCAAAACATATGAAAGTTATCCTTGCAAGCATCCTGCCCTTATTCCAGTACTTTGTACTTATATGCAATCCGTCTATCAAATCTATTCCAGGTATTAGTTGAAGGATAAAGTGCATTGAACTTCTCACAAAAGTCATCTTCTTTTGCTTTCTTGTAATGTCCAAAATACAAATAGTTAATATAAAACATGGCAACTCTATCACAGTTGTGCATACCAGCAGTACAGGTAGTAAAATCCACATACCAATTATAAATGGCCAAGTAATAATGACAAACGGTATAAAAAATACCAAAAAAAAGGATCCTACTCCGAATAAGCAAATATAAACAGGCAGACCTCCACCAATTAACATAATTGGCATCAGTGTGTATTTATAAAAGAAATAGTTATTTATACAGTAATCTATATCCTCTGTCTTTATAGCTTCAAGTATATTTATAATTTGTACTCTGATAAGTATTACATATAGCACAATAAACAATATATTATTCGCTGCAATAATTACAGTAGGAATACTTACATCTGATTCCGATAAGATTTGATGCAAAACAATTATATTAAAGCATAGCCAT
>CAKAQP010000112.1 GCA_916720285.1 uncultured Lachnoanaerobaculum sp.
ACCTTGGAGGTGCAAAGATTTATTTAAAGCGTGAGGACCTTACACATACAGGTGCTCATAAGATAAACAATGTTCTCGGACAGGCACTACTTGCAAAAAAGATGGGAAAGAGGAGACTTATTGCAGAAACAGGTGCAGGACAGCATGGAGTGGCAACCGCAACCGCCGCCGCTTTAATGGGAATGGAATGTGTAGTGTTTATGGGTGAAGAAGATACTGTCCGTCAAGCACTTAATGTATATAAGATGAGGCTGCTTGGAGCTACCGTTATCCCTGTAACAAGCGGAACAAAAACTCTAAAAGATGCCGTTTCAGAGGCTATGAGAGAATGGACAAGCAGAATAGATGATACTCATTACTGTCTCGGTTCCGTAATGGGACCTCATCCGTTCCCTACCATAGTCAGAGATTTCCAAGCTGTAATTTCTAAGGAGATCAAGGAGCAGATACTTGAAAAAGAAGGCAAATTACCGGATGCCGTACTTGCCTGTGTAGGTGGCGGTTCAAATGCCATAGGAAGTTTTTACAATTTTATTGAAGACAAGGATGTGGCACTTATCGGTTGTGAAGCTGCCGGAAAGGGAATTCACACATTTGAAACAGCCGCTACAATAAATACAGGAAAACTTGGTATTTTCCACGGTATGAAATCCTATTTCTGTCAGGATGAATACGGGCAGATAGCACCTGTATATTCCATCTCTGCAGGACTTGACTATCCGGGCGTAGGACCTGAGCATTCATATCTTCATGATATAAAAAGAGCAAGCTATGTACCTGTAACAGATGATGAATCTGTAGAGGCATTTGAATACCTCTCCAAGATGGAGGGTATTATACCTGCCATAGAGTCCGCTCATGCAGTTGCTCATGCAATAAAAATAGCACCTACTATGAAGAAGGACCAAATTATTGTAATCACCATCTCAGGAAGAGGTGATAAGGATTGTGCGGCTATTGCCAGATATAAAGGAGAAGACTTACATGAATAAGATATATGAAGCATTAAAAAATAAAAAATCATTTATTCCTTTTATTACCTGTGGTGATCCTGATGTGGCAACTACCAAAGCGGCAATACTCGAAATGGTAAAAAACGGAGCCGACCTGATAGAAATAGGTATACCCTTCTCAGACCCTACTGCTGAAGGTGTGGTTATACAGGGAGCAAATATTCGTGCACTTGCAGGCGGTATTACAACCGATAAAGTATTTGATATGGTCGTAGAACTTAGAAAAGAAGTCACTATTCCTCTTGTATTTATGACCTATGCCAATGTAGTATTCTCCTACAATCCTGAAAAATTCTTTGCAAAATGCAGCGAGGTGGGTATTGACGGTATTATACTTCCCGACATTCCTTTTGAAGAGAGAAATGAATTCCTTGAGATATCTGAAAAATATAACATAGATCTTATCTCTCTTATTGCACCTACATCCGATGACCGCATTGCAATGATTGCAAAAGAAGCCAAGGGATTTTTATACATTGTATCAAGCCTTGGTGTAACCGGAACCAGAAGCGAGATCACTACCGATTTGAACTCCATAGTAAAGATAGTAAGAGAAAACACCGATATCCCATGCGCTATAGGCTTTGGTATTTCAACTCCGGAACAGGCTAAGGAAATGAGTCAGATAGCAGACGGAGTAATCGTAGGCTCAGCCATCATAAAGCTCTTAAAGCAATACAAAACCAAAGCTCCCGCATATATCGGAGCATATGTAAAAGAGATGAAAGAGGCAATATTATAGGATATTAGTTACGTTCAGGTACTATATGCATAGGGGCTGCCACAGGCAGCCCCTATATAATTATACTTTATCAATTTTTCTTTAAATACTTTTCAAAATCTTCAACACTCATATTTGCCCTTAGTGCCGCTTCATAACTACTTAGTATTCCATCATTTACCAGCGATACAAGAGTATTTATTGTACCTCTTTTAATACCCTGTTCTATTCCTTTTTCTATACCTCTAGCCTCTACTCTATCCAGTACTTCACACATATTAACCTTCTCCTTTTCAAGTACTTTCTGAGTTATGTCCTTATCTTTCATATCTCCTCCCTATTATACCAAAAAATTTTTACTATTGGATTATTCTTTGAACTTTTTGAAACTTAGAATTTTTAGAATTTCGAACCGATTCTGATGCTATAATTTTACAATATGTATGTCCAAAATACAACAAGAAACTTTTTCAGACTCAATAAATATAACTTAAAAAGTTACATTTATAACCATTTTTACATTACTTAACTTACTTTTAACCTCTTATTAATTGCTTTATTCCTAGCAATATGCTATGATATAAAATCATGTTTTTACATGTGTGGTTTTGTGTGCAATTTTATTTTTCAAAATAAAAGGCATGTTCAAGCTACTGACTTTAACGGATTGTAAGGTATAATCCTGCAACCGGGTTTCACAGGGGCATAGCCCCACATTGTATAATCACAAGCTTATAAAAGAGGTTATAATATGCAAAACACAGAAAAAACCTATGTACTTGGTATAGACATAGGTTCGACTACAGTCAAAATTGCTATTCTTGACAACAAGCATGAAGTAGTATTTTCAGATTATCGCAGACATTATGCAAATATACAGGGGACTTTGGCAGCACAGCTCTCAGATGCCTTCGAAAAAATAGGGGAAGTGAATATCATTCCGATGATCACCGGCTCAGGCGGTCTTACCCTTTCAAAGCATCTAAAGTCAACCTTTGTGCAGGAAGTTGTTTCAGTTGCAACCGCACTGAAGGCTGTTGCACCTCAAACTGATGTTGCAATAGAGCTTGGTGGAGAGGATGCAAAAATCATCTACTTCACAGGCGGTATCGACCAGAGAATGAACGGTATATGTGCCGGAGGTACAGGAAGTTTTATCGATCAGATGGCTTCTCTCCTACAAACAGATGCTATAGGACTTAATGAATATGCAAAGAGTTATAAATCAATTTATCCTATAGCCGCAAGATGTGGAGTTTTCGCAAAGACTGATGTACAGCCACTTATAAATGAGGGAGCTACAAGAGAGGACCTTTCCGCATCTATTTTCCAGGCGGTGGTAAATCAGACTATTTCAGGTCTTGCGTGCGGTAAGCCTATAAGAGGTCATGTGGCATTCCTTGGTGGTCCGCTGCACTTCCTTTCAGAACTTAAGCAGGCATTTATAAGAACTCTGAATCTTACAGATGAATATATTGTAGATCCTGACAATTCACATCTTTTTGCAGCCATAGGTGCGGCACTTAACTGTGAAAGCAAGGATGCTATGATCGGTATTTCAGATCTTATTGCCAAGCTTAAAGAAGGTATTGAGATGGCACATGAGATTGCCAGACTTGATCCGCTCTTTGAGACTGAGGCTGATTATGAGGAATTTAGTGGAAGACATTTCGGTCACAGTGTAAAAACTGCAGATCTTGAGGATTACAAGGGAAATATATTCCTTGGAATAGATGCCGGCTCAACCACCACAAAGATAGCTTTGGTAGGTGAAGACGGAAGTCTGCTTTGGAACTTCTATTCAAACAATAACGGTTCCCCACTGGCTACCGCTATCTCAGCTATCAAGTCTGTAAAGGAAAAAATCAATCCTGAAGCAAAGATTGTATATTCATGTTCTACAGGATATGGTGAGGCACTTCTAAAAGCAGCCTTTATGCTTGATGAAGGTGAAGTTGAAACAATTGCACACTACTATGCGGCAGCTTTCTTTGAGCCTGAGGTCGACTGTATACTTGATATCGGAGGTCAAGATATGAAATGTATCCGTATCAAGGACGGTACAGTAGACTCTGTTCAGCTAAATGAGGCCTGTTCTGCAGGTTGCGGTTCATTTATCGAGACCTTTGCCGGTTCTTTGAACTTCTCAGTTCAAAACTTTGCAAAAGAAGCATTATTTGCAAAGAATCCTGTAGACCTCGGTACAAGATGTACTGTTTTCATGAACTCAAATGTTAAGCAGGCACAAAAGGAAGGTGCTACGGTAGCCGATATTTCAGCAGGTCTTGCCTATTCAGTTATAAAAAATGCCTTATTTAAGGTTATTAAGATTTCAAATGCGGCAGATCTTGGAAAGCATATAGTTGTACAGGGTGGTACATTCTACAATGATGCGGTACTCCGTGCACTTGAAAAGATCTCCGGCGGTTTTGTTACAAGACCTGATATTGCCGGAATAATGGGTGCATTCGGTGCGGCACTTATAGCAAGAGAAAGATATGAAGGAAAGCAGACCACCATGCTCTCTCTTGATGATATCATTGCACTACAGTATGACACATCCATGACAAGATGCCGTGGCTGCAACAATAACTGTGTAATGACAGTAAATAAATTTGAAGGTGGAAGAAACTTCATATCAGGAAACAGATGTGAAAGAGGACTTGGTAAGGACAGAGTTAAAAAGGATGTTCCAAACCTCTATGAATATAAATATAATCGTATGTTCGGCTATGAGCCGCTTACAGCCGACAAGGCATTCAGAGGTACTATAGGTATACCTAGAGTTTTGAATATGTATGAGAACTTCCCGTTCTGGGCTGTATTCTTTAGAAACCTCGGATTTAGAACAGTACTCTCTCCTATGTCAACAAAGAAGATATACGAGCTGGGTATTGAATCCATCCCAAGTGAGTCTGAATGTTATCCGGCAAAGATTACTCATGGACATATTTCATGGCTTATAAAGAATGGCGTTCGTACAATATGGTATCCATGTATACCTTATGAAAGGAATGAGCAGCCGGATGCCGGAAACCATTTCAACTGCCCTATCGTTACTTCATATGCTGAGAATATCAAGAATAATGTGGAAGAAATCAGAGAGACAAATACCAGATTCTTGAATCCTTTCATGGCATTTACAAATGAAGAGGTACTTACAAATCAGCTTATCAAGGTAATGAAGCAGGAATTTGACATAAATGAAAGAGAAGTAAAGTTCGCTGCACATGCAGCATGGACAGAGCTTATTCAGTCAAAGAAAGATATTGAAAGAGAAGGTAAAAAGACTATAGAGTGGCTTCATAAGAACAACCGCCACGGTATAGTTCTTGCCGGAAGACCATATCATGTAGACCCTGAAATACATCATGGTATTCCTGATATGATCACTTCATTCGGTATTGCCGTACTTACAGAGGATGCCGTTTCTCATCTTGCCAAGATAGAAAGACCTGTTATCGTAAGTGATCAGTGGATGTACCACTCAAGACTTTATGCAGCGGCAAGCCTTGTAAAGCAGGATGATTGCCTTGATCTTGTACAGCTAAACTCTTTTGGTTGCGGACTTGATGCCGTTACCACAGATCAGGTAAGTGATATACTTACGGGCTCAGGAAAGATCTATACGGTACTTAAAATCGATGAGGTAAACAATCTCGGTGCAGCAAGAATTCGTATACGTTCACTCATCGCTGCACTCCGTGTAAGAGATAAGAAAAACTTTGAGCGAAAGATAAAATCTTCCGCTTATCACAGAAAAGTGTTTACCAAGGAGATGAAGGATGAATATACAATACTTTGTCCACAGATGTCTCCAATACATTTTGACCTTTTGGAGCCTGCACTCAATGCCTTCGGCTACCATGTAGAGGTACTCCAAAATGATTCACGTTCCGCTATAGACTGCGGTCTTAAATATGTAAACAATGATGCATGCTATCCTTCACTTATAGTTGTAGGACAGATAATGGAGGCACTTCTTTCAGGAAAATACGATCCGAATAAGACTGCCATTTTTATGAGTCAGACCGGTGGCGGATGTAGAGCCAGCAACTATATCGGCTTTATCAGAAGAGCTCTTGAAAAAGTTGATATGGAACAGATCCCGGTAATCTCAGTAAATGCCAACGGCATGGAGACAAATGAGGGATTCAAGATGACTCCTGCAATGATAATAAAAGCAATGCAGGCTGTCGTATACGGTGATCTCTTTATGAGAGTCTTGTATGCTACAAGACCTTATGAAAAGGAAAGAGGAGCTGCCAACAGACTTCATAAAAAGTGGAGAAATCGTGTTATTGATTCACTTTCTGTAAGAAAACCGAACTTCGGTGAGTTTAAAAGAAATATAAGAGCTATTGTAAAGGATTTTGATAATCTCCCAAGACTCAATATCAAAAAGCCGAGAGTAGGTATTGTAGGTGAGATCCTTGTAAAATTCTCTCCTCTTGCAAACAACCATATAGTTGATTTGCTTGAAAAAGAGGGTGCTGAGGCTGTAATGCCCGATCTCTTGGATTTCTTATTATACAGCTTCTATAACAGTAACTTTAAAGCTGAGAACCTCGGTATGTCAAAGAAGTCTGCATTTATGGCGAATGTAGGCATCAAGGTACTTGAGGCACTTAGAAGTGATGCAAGAAAGGCTCTTGAAAAGAGTAAGCATTTCATCGCTCCTTCAAGAATAGATCATCTTGCAAATATGGCAAAGGACTATGTATCTGTAGGAAACCAGACAGGTGAGGGTTGGTTCTTAACAGGTGAGATGCTTGAGCTTATAGAGACCGGAACTCCAAATATTGTTTGTACACAGCCTTTCGGTTGTCTGCCAAATCATGTTGTGGGTAAAGGTGTTATAAAGGAGCTTCGTCGCTCACATCCTGAAGCAAATATCATAGCGGTAGACTATGATCCGGGTGCTTCGGAAGTTAACCAGCTCAACAGAATTAAGCTGATGCTCGCAACAGCACAGAAGAATTTGAAAGAACAAAATAAGAAGGTTATGTCATAATATGAAAAGAAGCTTCTGGATATATATATCTGCGGAGCTTCTTTTTTAAGAATGATTTTCGTAGTATTATAAACTATTTATTTCCTTATTAAATTAAATGAATTTTGAATTGCTCAAATTTTTATAAACCACACTTGAAATAACAAGTAAAAAAATCGATGTCGCTTGCAATGTATATGTTATCATAAGATTTAAAACTAAATAAAGAAAAATCGGAATAATGAGTGCAACAATCCCTATAAGCCCGGATAAAATAACAGGCATACTCTGCTTTACTACTATCATTTCACTTTCCCAATTATAGTTGGGGTATTTTTTATTTAAGGCAACTCCCGTCACTGTTATAAAAAGCGAATAGCATATAGGAACAATAATCAGGTTAAGTATTTGAATAAAGTTCATATCAAGTTTTAATATGAATACAAATACTGAAATTATATATCCTATCATATGAAGTGTAAGGTTTAGCACTATCTTTGAATTTAATATTGTTTTTACCTTTGCAGGAGAACTTTGCAAAATCCAAATATTTTTCCCTTCTAAAGATATGGCTGAAGCTGACGTACAGCTTATAATAAACATAGCTGCAATAAAAATCGGAGACAGATTTGAAAAATATTCATTTATATTTTCAATTCCCATATACCCTCCAATTTGTTCCACGGGATTAAACAACAAAAATATACTGAAAATACATAAAAGTATCACTCCAAACCCTGCATTCAACATCTCCATATAAGAGTTTAAAAATCGACCAAGTTCTTTTTTATATAGTGCAACAAATA
>CAKAQP010000113.1 GCA_916720285.1 uncultured Lachnoanaerobaculum sp.
TTGATGAGGTTACAGAAGGCGACAGCAGATGTTTTGGAAAACATACTTTAGCATTTGTCAAGGCTCCAATGGTACATTGGCCTGAAGCTATGGTAACATTTGATACTACAAGCGGAGTGCTTTTCTCAGCAGACGCCTTCGGTTCATTCAGAGCACTTGACGGAAAGCTTTTCGCTGATGAAGTAGAGTTTGATAAAGAATGGCTTGATGATGCCAGAAGATATTATACAAATATAGTCGGAAAGTACGGTCCACAGGTATTACAGGTATTAAAGAAGGCTTCTACACTGCCTATTAAGTATATCTGCCCACTGCATGGTCCGGTTTGGAGAAAAGATATTCCTTATATCTTGGACAAATATATGCATTGGGCAAGCTATGAGCCTGAAGAGAAGGGTATAATGATAGTATATGCTTCAATGTATGGAAATACTGAGGCTGCTGCAGAAGTTTTGGCAAGAAAATTATGCGAAAAGGGAATTACAAAGACAAGACTTTATGATGTATCAAGTACTCATGTAAGCTATCTTGTTTCAGATTTATTTAAGTATAGCCATCTTGTACTTGCTTCAGTTACATATAACCTTGGAATATTCCCTCCAATGCACAATTTCCTTATGGATTTGAAGGCTCTCAATTTACAAAAGAGAACTTGTGCTATAGTTGAGAACGGCTCATGGGCACCTAATTCAGGAAATCTGATGAAGGAAGAGCTTGAAGAGATGAAACATATGGATATCTTGGATGATGAAGTGAACATAACCTCTTCATACAGAGAGAACAATGAAAGTGATATGGATGCTTTAGTAGATGCTCTTGTTGCTTCATTTAATAAAAAGTAATTTAATATTGTTGCGGTTTTAGGTCGGGGAGCATTCTCCGACCTTTTATATTGACAAAAAGAATTTTTGGTTTAAGAATATAGATATGTAATAGAACATTATCGGAGGCAAATATTAAATCACTTGTAGAGTGGTGTATGGAAGTCATTGACGGTTAAGTCTATGGGGAGATATTGGATGAAAAAAATACAAATTTCCTACGGTTAATCAGTACTATAAAATAAATTGGAGAGATTATGGAAAAATATACGAATAAAGCCGGAACCGGTAAAACTTATGTAAAGATAACTGCAAAAGATATTGAGAGAATGGAAGAAATTTGGGATATTTTGGATCCCATATATTGGACAATAGATATTTATAATTCATATGAAGAGTATTTAAAGTCAGCAAAGAATTTCACATTGGAGCAGAGATATTTAAATGCAATATCCTGGTATTTTATGGAAGTAAATAATGGTGGACATTTTCAGTTTTTTGACAATTCCACAGGAATAGTATGGGAAGATGCCCTAAACGGACTTAAAGAGTTCGGAATGGAAGATTTGGCTGACAACTTTAAAACAGTGGTAGATTTGTTTGGGGGAAGTATACCTTTTGTCAGAGAAGAACGATGGGATGATTTTGAAGAACTTTTGGATAAGGCTGATAATGTAGTATATGATTTGTATGACTATGACTATACATTTGAAATGAAATATATAAAATCTCATCCTGAAAAGTTTGTATTTGAGGGATACTA
This sequence comes from uncultured Lachnoanaerobaculum sp., assembly GCA_916720285.1. Taxonomy (GTDB): domain Bacteria; phylum Bacillota; class Clostridia; order Lachnospirales; family Lachnospiraceae; genus Lachnoanaerobaculum. The sequence continues at coordinate 1,585 of CAKAQP010000113.1, forward strand.
TAATAAGATAGTGTAATAGTATGGATAATATATAAGTAAAGATAAGGCTGAGATCATCTTTACATGTATTCTCAGCCTTTAAATAGATTATTCAAGCAGATACTTTAAGTATCCATATCCTCTTTCATCCATTTTCTCATATGGTATAAATTCAAGAGAGGCACTATTTATACAGTATCTTTTACCGCCGGATTCTTTAGGTCCGTCATCAAAGACATGTCCTAAGTGTGCGTTACCGCTTCTGCTTCTCACCTCTGTTCTGTTCATATTGAAGCTGTCATCTTCACTATATTTTACTACATCCTCATTTATCGGTTTTGAAAAACTTGGCCAACCGCAACCTGATTCAAACTTGTCTGTTGAGACAAATAGTGGTTCCTTGGTTGTGATATCTACATAAATTCCTTTTTCAAAATTATTCCAATATTCATTTGTAAAAGGTCTTTCAGTATCACTGTTAACAGCAACTTGGTATTGCTTATCTGTAAGCATTTTTTTTAGTTCATCATCTGAAGGTCTTGGATATTTGTAAGCATCTATCTTTGGCTCTTTACTTCCATTTTCACTATTCTTATTCAGCGGTTTATCTGCAAGAGATAAGTCTATATGGCAATATCCTCCCGGATTTTTGGCAAGGTAATCCTGATGATAATCTTCAGCATCAAAAAATTGAGCTAAAGGTAAAACCTCTATTGCGATAGGTTTGTCATATTTAGTTTGTTCAGTTGCCAGAACCTTTTCTATTATAGTTTTATCCCCTTCATTTGTATAATATACTCCGCTTCTATACTGAGTACCTGCATCATTTCCCTGTTTATTTACACTTAGCGGGTCTACTACACGCAGATAATACTCCAGAAGATCTTCAAGACTTACTATATCCGGATTATACACTACTTTTACAGTTTCAGCATGACCGCTTGTATGAAGATCTTGGTACTTCGGATTTTGGGTTTTACCGTTTGCATATCCGCTTACAGCATCCTCAACACCATCTATCTTTTGCATATAGGCTTCAAGCCCCCAAAAGCAACCACCTGCAAGATAGATTTCTTTTAGATTTGTTGACTGTGCAGTATTTGTTACTTTACCTGAATTTTGAGTGGTTTCATCATTTGGAAGATTTTCTTCTCTCTTTTTCAAACCAGTAGTAAATACATATAAACTTACTGCAACAATAAATATCGGTATTATCAAAAATAATTTATTTTGACTCATATCTATTCCCTCCTGTTATATTAAACTGCAACCATATTGGAATTGGTTGTAATATAGATTATAATACGACTTATAAGGTAAAGAATCGGTAAAACTTTGGATTTAAAAGGAGTCTGATATGATTTTAAATGATATAAGAGATGAATTGTTTAAAATGCAGGATATGGCTTACAGAGATTTTAACAGTAAGCTGATACCTACAGTTGATAAGGAAAGAATGATAGGTATAAGGACGCCTGAACTTAGAAAATATGCAAAAGCGATAGGTAAAAAAGAGGAAGTTAAAGAATTTTTACAAGCCTTACCTCATAAATATTTTGATGAAAATCAGTTGCATGCATTTATTATTTCTGAAATAAAGGACTTTAAAAACTGTATTGATGAGATAAATATATTTCTCCCGTATATAGACAACTGGGCAACCTGTGATCAACTCTCACCTAAGGTGTTTAAGAAACATCATAGTGAATTATTTGCATATATAAAAGATTGGTTGAAATCTGATAAGGTCTACACGCTCAGATTTGGAATAGGCATGCTTATGGAGCATTTTCTTGATGAGGATTTTGATATAATATATCCTGAGACAGTTTCAAAGATAAGGTCAGATGAATACTATGTAAATATGATGATTGCCTGGTATTTTGCAACGGCACTGGCAAAGCAGTATGAGAGTATACTTCCATTTATTGAAAACAATAGTCTTGATATATGGACTCATAATAAAGCTATACAAAAGGCTACAGAAAGTTATCGTATCAGTGAAGATCAAAAAACATATCTGAAAAGTTTAAAAATAAAAATAGATAAAATCAAATAGGATATTATTTTACTACATAATTTTTTGATATTTTACTGTGTTTTAGTTAGTTATAACAAAATTGGCATACATATATATACTTTTAATTATAATATAGTAAAATTAAGTTAAATTTATTTTTAAGGAGGATAAAAATGTCATTTAATAATGGAGATACAGCATTTATGATGCTTGCTACCGCAATGGTATGTTTGATGACACCCGGATTGGCTTTCTTTTATGGAGGTTTGGCGAGAAAGAGGAATGTATTGTATATTATGTTACAATCATTTATTTCTATGGGTATTATTACGATTCTGTGGATTTTTGGAGGATTCGGACTGGCATTTGGAAAGGATATACATGGTATTATAGGTAATATAACTGACTACTTTGCTTTCAGCAATATCGACTTCGTTCCAAGTGGAGTATATGCGGCATCTATTCCCTTTGCACTATTCTTTGCATATCAGATGATGTTTTGTGTCATTACAGTGCCACTTATGAGCGGTGCTTTTGCTGAAAGACTTAATATGAAAGGTTATATAGGTCTTTTGATTTTTTGGACAATATTAGTTTATGTACCTGTATGCCATTGGGTTTGGGGGCAGGGATTTTTATCAAATCTAGGCTTCGTGGACTTTGCAGGCGGTGCCGTTATACATACAACTGCAGGTTTTGCGGCACTTGCAGCGGTTTTGTTCCTTGGTAAAAGGAATATTGAAAACAGAGAGATGTCACCAAGTAACCTGATGGCGGCTGCAGAAGGAACAGGACTTTTGTGGTTTGGATGGTTTGGATTTAATGCAGGCGGTGCTTTGCAGGCGGGTGCTTTGGCGGCAACAGCATTTGTAAACACTGCAATCGGACTTGCTGCAGGTATGGTATCATGGTGTGTCTTTGCCCAAATAGTAAGAAAAAGAGTGAACTTTGTGGATGTACTTACAGGGTCTGTAGCCGGGCTTGCAACTATTACTCCGGCAGCAGGATATGTAAGTATGAGATCTGCAATCATTATAGGTATATTGGCAGGTATAATCTGTAATATTGCACTTTCATTCCAGGAGAAAAAAGGATGGGATGATGCACTGGGAGTTTGGGGTGTACATGGTATGGGAGGATTCAGTGGAATCATTCTTACAGGTATATTTGCAAATAAATCTGTAAATGGAGTAAGTGGAAGTTTACATCAATTTTTAGTTCAAACAATAGGAGTTATACTTATTGCGGCTTACTCTGTTGTACTTACTGTTATTATTTTAAAATTACTTGGTAAGTTTATGGATATCAAGCCTACAGATAGGCAGGTAAGAGAAGGTCTTGACAATGCATTATTGGATGAGTCATCTTATGATATGTTTTGATATAGAATTGTAGAAAAATGACATCGGAAAGGTATCAGAAAAGCAAACTATGAAGACAAGAGGAGAGGTATGTGAATTTGGTCTTTTATTTGAAAATACATATTTGGATAAGCCTTTTAGAAAGGCGGATTGGCAACTGATTAGAGTAAAGGAAAGTAAGAAAGCCTTTCTTTGTATTTATGAAAAAGACGGTTTTGTAAATTTAAATGTGAAAGTTGATCCTGCTTGGAGAGACTTTTGGAGAAATACCTATGCTTCAGTTATTCCGGGATATCATCAGAATAAGGAACACTGGAATACTCTCATACTTGACGGCAGTATAAAGGAAGATGATATAAAGAGGATGATTGCTGAAAGCTATGATCTTGTGACTGATTCACCTACAAAAAGAATATATGAGGCGGTAAAGAGAATACCGAAAGGTAAGGTGGCAACCTATGGCAAGGTAGCGGAGATGGCAGGAAATAAAAAGATGTCAAGAGCGGTCGGAAATGCTCTTCATAAAAACCCCGATCCTGAAAATATTCCCTGCTTTCGTGTAGTGAACTCGAAAGGTGAGCTTGCACCGGAATTTGCCTTTGGAGGTGTAGATGAACAAAGAAAGCTTCTTGAGGCGGAGGGAATAGAAGTTAAGAATAATAAAGTAGATCTATCAAAGTATGGTTTAGAATAGGAGTTTTATGAAGCTATTTAGCGGAGCAGATCTAATCATATATTTTTTTATATACGGGATTTTGGCTTGGGTACTTAATACAGTGATATATAGTTTAAAAGAACAAAAATATATAAATACCGGTGTACTGAATATTCCTATAATCGGATGTCCTGCCTTTATTATGATTTTAATGATCATAGTGTCTTCCGGAAAAAATGTAAGTTACTACGGGATGCTTATGATGGCTTTTATAGATTATTTTATATTTGATAAGATGGGATTGTTTTTCTCACAGAGGCTTCTGTTAAAAAAGGAAATAAATTCTTTGAGAGATGGCTATGGTAAGAGTTTGAAGCTTAGTTGTATAAATGCAATTATAGTGGTGGGTATATGCTTTATATTTTTAAAGACCTTACAGCCTATTATATTTTCTTTGGTATCGCTAATTCCAAAAATAATAGTAAATATAATTGCTTTAGTTCTTTTACTCATTTTGATTTCTGATACTGTGGTGACTTATATTTTTGTCAGAAAATATCCTATGCAAAGTATGGACACTAATATAGCCAAGAGAAAAAACACTTTTGGAGAATGGATTTCAAAAAATATCTGGAAGAGGATTTATAAGATTTACCCAAGTCTTTTATCAGACGACTTTGAAGACAGCAATAAAGGAATTTCAGATGCGGATAAGCTGCTTGAAGAACAGGGAATTATATTTGCAAAGGGGATAAATGCTGCAAAGCTTATATGGGTACTTTTTATATCCTCGCTTATCGGAGATATTGTAGAAACAATATATGTACTTATTGTAGGGCATGAACTTATGAGACGTTCAAGCTTTGTACTAGGTCCTTTCAGTCTGGTGTGGGGACTTGGTGCGGTAATACTTACCTTAGCACTTTCAAAAGTAAAAAGGCAGAATAATCTGTCTATATTTGTATCAGGATTTTTCTTTGGTGGTGTGTTTGAATACCTTTGTTCAGTATTTACAGAAGTATTCTTCGGTATGAAGTTTTGGGACTATTCACATATGCCTTTTAATATTGACGGCAGAACAAATCTTTTGTTTATGTTCTTTTGGGGCATAGTGGCTTTGGTATAGTTTAAATTTATATATCCGCCTTTTTCAAAGTTTATAGAAAAGATACCTCCGGTAACAGGCTCAGTCCTTGCAGTTTTTATAGCACTGTTTTTTATCTGCAACGGAACAGTTACATCAATGGTGATGATAAGGACTACAGACAGAAAAAAACACCCACAGGCAAGGAATGTAATAGAGCAGTTTATAGACAATGAGTATCCGAATGAAGTGGTAAGAAAACTTTGGCCGAATATGAACTTTTTGGAGGAGTAGATATATGAAAAAGAGCACAAAGGTTATGGCTGTAATGATGGCATTACTTGCGGCAACATTCTACGCGATAAATACTCCTTTTTCAAAAGTTCTATTGGGAAAAGTGACGCCTACATTTATGGCTTCTTTTTTGTATCTTGGAGCAGGAATAGGTGTAGGTATAATGTATCTGCTTAATCCAAAGAAAGAGAAGAATATTGAAAAGTTGTCAAAAACAGATTTGCCATATACTGTCGGAATGATTGTGCTTGATATTCTGGCACCTATATTTTTAATGATCGGAATAAATATAGGCTCGGCTTCAAACGCTTCGCTGCTTGGTAACTTTGAAATTGTAGCAACCGCGCTCATTGCTCTTTTAATATTCAAAGAGGTTGTAACATCAAGATTGTGGATTGCCATAGGATTTATTACATTGTCAAGTATACTTCTCTCATTTGAAGGAAGCGGAAGCTTTAAATTCTCTTTGGGTTCATTGTTTGTAATACTTGCAACATGTTGTTGGGGACTTGAAAACAACTG
>CAKAQP010000114.1 GCA_916720285.1 uncultured Lachnoanaerobaculum sp.
AATACTTAACGAACTTGGAAAGCCGGGTTCTTTGATCTTTGTAGATCCACAGGGAAATACTGTACTTACAGGTGATCAGGTGGCAACAGCCAAAGCCGGTATTATTGATAATAACGGTAACAGTGAGTATGTTGTATCACTTACATTTACAGATGAGGGTTCAAAGGCTTTTGCAGAGGCTACTGCAAGACTTATCGGACAAAGAATTGCTATTATATATGACAATGTAATTTATTCAAATCCTACAGTTCAGACTGCTATAACAGGAGGAACAGCACAGATTACAGGTATGACTTCATATGATGAAGCAAAGAATCTTGCTTCTACTATACGTATAGGTTCACTTTCACTTGAGCTTGAAGAGCTTAGAAGTAATGTGGTAGGAGCAAAGCTTGGACAGGAAGCTATATCTACAAGTATGAAGGCTGCTGCGGTAGGATTTGTTATCCTTGCAGTATTTATGATAGCGGTTTTCTTACTTCCGGGATTTGCATCGGTACTTGCACTTTCATTATATGTTATACTTGAGATTTTACTCTTGTCAGCATTTGAAATTACACTGACATTGCCGGGTATTGCAGGTATTATCCTTTCAATCGGTATGGCGGTGGATGCAAATGTTATTATCTTTACCAGAATCAAGGAAGAAATCGGACTTGGTAAGAGTGTAAATGAATCTATTAATGCAGGATTTAAGAAAGCTTTGTCGGCTATCGTTGACGGAAATGTTACTACACTTATAGCTGCAGCCGTACTTTATCTTAGAGGTTCAGGTACTGTAAAGGGATTTGCACAGACACTTGCACTCGGTATTATACTGTCAATGTTTACAGCATTATTCGTTACAAGATTTATTATGAAGGCTTTCTATAATATAGGACTTGATAATCCTAAATTATATGGTAAGAAGCTTGCAAGAAAGCCTATCAACTTTGTCGGAATGAAGAATATAACAATTGCCATATCGGTGATTATTATATTGGCAGGCGTTGTAGGCGCAGGTTACAATAAGGTAAAAATCGGTAATTTATTTAACTACGGTATAGACTTTAAGGGCGGTACCTCAACAAATGTTACATTTAATGAGGACTATTCACTTGACAGAATTTCAAAAGAGGTTGTTCCTGTCGTGGAATCTATAACAGGTGAAGCCGGAACACAGACACAAAAGGTGGAAGGTTCAAATGAGGTTATCATAAAGACACGTACACTTTCAGTGGATGAGAGAGAGAAACTTAACAGCGCTCTTGCCGAAAAGTTCGGTGTTGATGCGGAGAAGATTACGGCGGAGTCAATATCAGGTGCTGTAAGTTCCGAGATGAAGAAAGATGCTGTTGTAGCCACAGTTATTGCTACAATACTTATGCTTCTTTATATTTGGTTCAGATTTAAAGACTTCAGATTTGCAACAAGTTCAGTGCTTGCACTTGTACATGACGTATTAATCGTTATTACATTCTATGCACTGCTTCGTTGGAGTGTAGGATCGACATTTATTGCATGTATCCTTACAATAGTCGGTTACTCTATCAATGCTACTATCGTAATATTTGACAGAATAAGAGAGAATAAGGAAATATTGCCTAGAGCTACTACTAAGGAAGAGATCATAAATACAAGTATTACAGAAACACTTACAAGAAGTATTTATTCATCACTTACTACATTTATCATGATTTTTGTATTGTATATTATGGGAGTTTCTTCTATCAGAGAATTTGCATTACCGATCATGGTAGGTATCGTGGCAGGTACATATTCTTCCGTATTCTTATCAAGTATCTTCTGGTATATCTTCAGCAACAGATTTGATAAGAAACTCGAGCAGAAGAAGGAAGATGAGAAGGCACAAAAAGCTAAGAATAAGAAGAAAAAAGATAAAAAGGTTGAAATAAATAAAGACAGCAATGGTGCTGTAGTTTAGGTATTTTATGAAATATGAAATAAAGGCTGTGGACAATAGAGCAAAAAGTGCTACTATGGAAACAGTGCATGGTACCGTAGAGACACCGCTTTTTATGAATGTCGGCACTGTAGCCGCTATAAAAGGGGCTGTCTCAACGGATGACCTTAAGGAAATAGGTTGTCAGGTTGAACTCTCAAACACATATCACCTGCATGTAAGAACGGGTGATAAGCTTATAAAAGAGTTTGGCGGTCTACATGAGTTTATGCACTGGGATAGACCGATACTGACAGATTCAGGCGGTTTTCAGGTGTTTTCACTGGCGAAACTCAGAAAAATCAAGGAAGAGGGCGTAGCTTTCAATTCACATATTGACGGAAGAAAGATATTCATGGGACCTGAAGAGAGTATGCAAATACAATCAAATTTAGGCTCTACAATAGCAATGGCATTTGATGAATGTCCTCCGGCACTTGCAGAGAGAAAATATATAGAGGAATCGGTTGCACGTACTACCAGATGGTTGCAAAGATGTAAGGTGGAGATGGACAGGCTCAATTCACTGGAGGATACCATAAATAAAGAGCAGTTGCTCTTTGGTATAAACCAAGGCGGAGTTATTGACGATATCAGAATCTCACATGCAAAAGCAATAAGCGAGATGAATCTTGACGGATATGCAATAGGAGGTCTGGCTGTCGGTGAGAGCCATGAGGAGATGTACCATATACTTGATGTAACGGTTGAACATCTGCCAAAGGATAAGCCTACATATCTTATGGGTGTAGGTACCCCTATAAATATTCTTGAAGCGGTAGACAGGGGAGTGGATTTCTTTGACTGTGTATATCCGAGCAGAAACGGTAGACATGGACATGTATATACAAACCATGGAAAGCTGAACCTTTTTAACAAGAAATATGAGCTTGATAAAAGACCTATAGAAGAGGGATGTAACTGTCCGGCCTGTAGATCATATTCAAGGGGCTATATCAGACATTTGCTGAAAGCAAATGAAATGCTTGGTATGCGTCTTTGTGTATTGCACAATTTATATTTCTATAATACAATGATGAGTGAGATTCGCACAGCTATACGCGAAAATAGATATACAGAATATAAAAATAACAAAATAAGAACCATGCTTGAAGGTTCTAAATAGGAGGACTATGAATATTTTGGCAACTGCGAATGCAGGTGGTGGTTTTGGAGTAGGTGCGATTGCAATGTATGTAGTGTTTATAGGAGCTATATTTTATTTTATGGCCTATAGACCTAATAAAAAAGAAAAAGCTAAGCAGGCTGAGCTTTTTGCAAGTTTGGAAGTTGGCGATACGGTAGAGACTGCATCAGGATTTTATGGTGTATTGATCGATATTACAGATGACACTGTAATAGTGGAGTTTGGAAACAATAAAAATTGCCGTATTCCGATGAGAAAAGATGCCATTGTAAAGAACGAAAAGATGACATTATAAAATAAGACAAAATTAAAGCACATCTTCGGATGTGCTTTTTTGGAAAGGTGGATATGGATAGTTATATAGTGCTGGATTTGGAATGGAACCAAAGTCCTAACGGCAGAGAATACAGCAATAAAGATCTTCCCTTTGAAATAATAGAAATAGGAGCGGTGAAGCTTGATTCAAAACTTAAAAAAGTCGATGAATTTCATAGAGTAATAAAGCCTACAGTTTATAAAAAGATGCATTTTAAAGTGCATGAGGTGGTACAGATAGGTATCGGAGAGTTGAAGAAAAAGGGAGTTCCTTTTACAGAAGCTATAAAGGATTTCTTTAAGTTTTGTGAGCTTGACAATAAGGAAAAAAAGACCATACTGTGTACATGGGGAAATCTCGATTTGGTGGAACTTCAAAGAAACATGAAATTTTACAATGTGGAAAATAAATTTGAGTATCCTTTGTTTTACTATGATATTCAAAAGCTTTTTAATATAAGATACCCTAACGGAGAACAGGATAGGATACCTCTTGAAAGAGCTGTAAATATGCTTAATATTGAGAATAACAGACCTTTTCATCATGCTTTAGATGATGCCGTATATACGGCTGAAGTAATGCAAAATATGGATTTCGGACCTGTAAGTGAATATTATTCACTCGACTATTATCGTGTACCGAGAAGCAGTGAAGAGGAAATATATTTGCATTTTTCGGGATATTCAAAGTTTGTATCCACTCTGTTTCCTACAAAAGAAGAGGCGATAGTGGATAAGCATAATTCGGATCTTATTTGTGACAGATGCAACAGAATGTTAAAGAAAAAAATAAAATGGTTTTCAACAAATCAGAGAAATTACTACTGTATAGGAATCTGCCCTGAACATGGTATTGTTAAGGGGAAAATAAGAGTAAGAAAAAATGATGACGGATACTATGTAATAAAGACTACAAAGGTTGTAGATACGGCAACCTTTGAAGAAATCAGAGAAAAGTACGAAGAGAGCAAGCAAAAGAAATTGATTAAGAGCAAAAGAAGGTTTTTAAAAGATTCGGAAGAGGTATAATTGGAGCAGGAAATAAAAGAAACTATTTTAAAAAAGATAGATAAAAAAGATATAAATGAATTATATAGAGACGGAGATATTAAAGAGGCCGCAATTATAATAAAAAACGGAGGTCTGGTGGCGTTTCCTACAGAAACGGTGTATGGACTGGGTGCAAATGCTCTGATGCCTGAAGCTGCAAAAAAGATCTATGCGGCAAAGGGCAGACCGAGCGACAATCCGTTGATAGTGCATATTGCAAAAACGGATGATGTAAAAGATATTGCAAATGATATACCGGAGTTGTTTTATACTTTGGCAAATAAGTTTTGGCCCGGACCTATGACCGTGGTACTAAAAAAGAAGAGTATTATACCGGATGCTACAAGCGGAGGTCTTGATACGGTTGCGATAAGACTTCCTGAGAGTAATATTGCAAGAGCTTTGATAGAAGTTTCGGGAGTGCCGATAGCCGCACCAAGTGCAAATACTTCGGGCAGACCATCTCCGACAAAAGCCTCTCATGTATTTGAAGATATGAATTCCAAGATAGAGATGATAATAGACGGTGGTGAAGTCGGAATAGGTGTGGAGTCCACAATAGTGGATTTGACAGAAAATACTCCGACATTATTGAGGCCCGGTGCAATTACTCTTGAAATGCTTAGAGAGGTGTGCGGTAATGTAAATATAGATCCTGCAATTGAGCATCTTCTATCAACAGGAGAGGCACCTAAGGCGCCGGGAATGAAATATAAGCACTATGCTCCGAAGGCTGATATGAAGATACTAAGAGGAAGTGAGGATGCAGTATCGGATTATCTTAGGTCACAGATAATGGAATCGGAACTTGAGATGGCTATACTTACTGTGGATGAACATAAAAGTGATCTTGTTTCATTTATTAAAGAAAATAAAAAAGATAATGTGAAGCTTTTAAGCCTTGGCAGTGTAAAAGATTTGAGCAGTATTGCCCATAACCTCTTTGATGTACTTAGAAAATGTGATGAACTAGGAGTAAAGAATATAATATCCGAGTCATTTGATGAGAGCGGCATCGGAAGAGCGGTAATGAACAGACTAAAGAAAGCCGCGGGTTTTAATATAATAGATTTATAGGTGGATTATGAGCGAAAAAAGAGAAGATTATATAAATTGGGATGAATATTTTATAGGTGTTGCAAAACTCAGTGCAAGAAGGTCAAAGGATCCGAACACTCAGGTAGGTGCCTGTATAGTAAGTGAGGATAATAAGATACTGTCTATGGGATACAACGGATTTCCGAGAGGCTGTTCCGATGAAGATTTTCCATGGGGAAAGGAATTCGAACTTACAGATCCTTACAATGCAAAGTATCTGTATTCAACACATAGTGAATTGAATGCAATATTAAACTACAGAGGAGGTTCTTTAGAGGGAAGTAAAATATATGTGACTTTATTTCCGTGTAATGAATGTGCAAAGGCAATAATTCAGGCGGGTATAAAGACTATAATATATGAGGAGGATAAATATGCCTCAAGCCCTTCCGTAAGAGCCAGTAAAAGAATGTTGAATGCGGCAGGTGTAAGATATTATGAATATCAGCCAAGCGGAAGAAAAATAGAGATAACGGTATGATTGATAAAAGACTTGAAAGAATTTTAAAGAAATTAGATGAAACATATGGTACGGAAAAAATAATTTATTTGGAGTATAATACTCCGTGGCAACTTCTGTTTGCCACCATACTCAGTGCTCAATGTACCGATGCCAGAGTAAATATGGTGACAAGAGATTTGTATAAAAAATATGACAGTCTGAAGAAGTTTGCCGATGCAGATTTATCTGAAATGGAGAAAGATATACATTCCATAGGTTTTTATCATAATAAAGCTAAAAATTTAATTGCCTGTGCAAGAAAGCTTTTGACCGACTTTGGAGGAGAGGTGCCAAGCGATCTCGAGGACCTTTTAACTCTTCCGGGAGTGGGAAGAAAGACAGCCAATGTAATCAGAGGAAATATATTTAATCTGCCAAGTATAGTGGTAGATACACATGTAAAAAGGATTACAAAAAAGCTCGGGTTCACAGAAAGTGACGATCCGGTAAAAATAGAGTTTGAACTTATGGAGATACTCCCAAAAGATCATTGGATAGTCTGGAATACGGACTTGATAACTCTTGGCAGGACCATATGTATTGCAAGAAGAGAAAAATGTGATATTTGTTTTTTAAGAGACGACTGTCCCAGTGCCAAAGTATGATAATTTCCGATTATATAGCTATCGACCTTGAAACAACCGGAATAAGGTTGTCAAAAGATAAGATAATTGAAGTGGGACTTTTAAAAGTGAAAGATTCACATATAATTGATACTCTCTCCTGTGTTATAAACCCGGATATACAGGTGGATGACAAAATACTTGAATTGACAAAAATAAGTGAAAAAGAGCTTAGAAATGCCAAAAGGATACATGAGGTTATAAATCATATAGTGGACTTTTGTGAAGAATATGTTTTACTTGGACATAACACGATTTTTGATTACAGCTTTGTAAAGAGAGAAGCAAACAGAGCAGGCTTGGAATTTGAGAAAAGAGGTATTGATACATATAAATTATGTAAGAAGGTACTTCCTGAGAATGTGAGAAAAAATCTTACTGATGCATGCAGTTACTTCGGTATTGAAAGAAAAAACTCTCACAGAGCATTCAGTGATGCATTTTATACTCATGTTTTATTTCAGGAGATTATAAAAAATTTTAAAACCCTTGAAATAAGTCCGGAAGCTATGAAAGTTAAGATAAAAAAGTTCGTTCCGATCAGAAAAAGAACAAAAGAGGACTTGCAGAAATTACTAAACTGTCATAGAATTGGATGCAAGGTAAATATTGACTTGCTTTCAGAATCCGAAGCTAAAAGGATGATGGATAAAATAAAATCGGGAAGCATCGATTTTACCTGATAAAGCGCAAATATTACAGTCTACATTCTGTAGACTGAAAACATTTCACTAAAATCATACAAATATAGTTTATCCCACAAAGAAAAGAGGTTTATATGAAGAAT
>CAKAQP010000115.1 GCA_916720285.1 uncultured Lachnoanaerobaculum sp.
AATGAAATAATAATTCATCCAAGACTACGAAGTGATTTTTATAAAAATAATATACACTTGCCTTCATTTACAGAAGCCTGCAACACTTTTAAACAGAATATTATATATAACGGTGATATAAAGACATTAGACGATGTCAATGCTTTGAAAACAAAAATATTTGATAAGAAAGTTACAGGAATTATGATTGGAAGAGGTTTGGTAAGAAATCCTCTACTAGCCGAGTCCATAAAGGAAAACAGAGAAACTGTCTGCATTAAAAGAACGATAGAATTTTTGGATGATATAGTTGAAGAGTATATGTCTTTGAATTTTGGAGAAAGAAATACGCTGTTTAAACTTAAGGAAATTTGGGGAATGATCCTTGGAAATAATGAAGGAATAGCTAAAGTATTAAAGAAAATAAGAAAAGCAAATACTGTAAAAGATTATAAAATGGCTGTAAATGAATTGCTTTAAAGCTAGCATAGAATTATGAAAAGAAATGATTTATTCATGGGATATTGTTATAAAAAAGTAAGAAAATTTAAGTTATAAATTTGTTGATAAAAATAAGAAAATAGTATATAATTCTAGAGAAAATTGGTGTGAATTTTATTGTTTTTATCAATTAGAATGTTTTTTAGGAGGTCTACTATGGATGGAGTAGGTTTATTTGCAGCACTTGCAGCGTTTATTGTTGCTTTTGGTTGTATTGGTATCATCTTGTATATTGTTACAGTTGTGGGAATGTTCAAAACTTTTGAAAAGATGAATATAGAAGGTTGGAAGGCTATTATTCCGATTTACAATGACTATAGTCTTGCTGAAAAAGTATGGGTTCCAAACTATGTTATTTTCTTTTGGGTTGCAGCTTTGGTCAATAACTTTGTTGTTTCTCCAATATCAAAGGTTGGCGGATTTGTAGGTGGATTGTTCGCACTGGTTGGTTTTGTTTTATTAATATTCGTTATTGTAGCAAGAGCAAGATTTTGTTATTGGATTTCAAAAGCATTCGGGTATGATGTCGGATTTGCAGCAGGATTATTCTTTGCACCATTTGTATGTTTCCTTATTCTTGGATTCGGTGAAGCTCAGTATCAGGGAGATGTATTTAAAGATACTGGATTACAGTATTAAAGTTAAATATTTACTACTATATATAAAAGAGGGTTATATCCCTCTTTTTTTATTTATATTTTACACATAAAAGTATATAAAAACTTTGAATTAGGTATCAAAACACTTAAATATATAGACTAATAATTAAAATATAATATATCTAAATTCATAATAAACAATGCAAAAAAGAAAAAGAGTTCTCTACAAAAATATATATTTTTAATCTGGCTATTAAATAAAATTTTACAAAAATAGTAAAATATAGATTATATTATATCAATGTAGATATTACTTGACGATAATTATTTTTGTATATATAATAAATTTAAGTACAATTTTCACATATTTATATAAGGAGGATTTGAAATATGGGTAAAAGAAAGTTGTTAGAAGGCATACGAGTCATTGAATATGCGAATTTTGTTGCAGCACCTATAAGTGGCAGAGTTTTAGCAGATTGGGGTGCAGAAGTAATAAAAATTGAACCTGCATTTGGAGATATGACTAGAGCCGTAGGAATGCAATGGAATTTTCCAACCGGAGAAGATGAATGTCCACTATTTGAGATGGAAAACTCCGGAAAGAAGGGTATTGTAGTTGACACAGGAACACCTGAGGGAGTCGAGATAATATTTAAATTACTCGAATCTGCTGATATTTTCTTGACTAATACTCGAGAAAAAGCTTTGGTTAAAAGCGGTTTAGACTATGAAAGTGTTCACAAGAGACTTCCACATGTTATATATGCTCATTTGTTGGGATATGGTGAAAAAGGGCCTGCAAAGGATAATCCGGCATTTGATTATACAGCATATTTTGCAAGAGGTGGAGTAGCAGCAAGTCTTATGGAGAAGGATACATCTCCATGTAATTCAGCGGCGGCATTAGGCGATCATTATGCCGGAATGAACCTTACAGCAGGTATACTGGCTGCTCTGTATAATAAAGGTCAGACAGGAGAAGGCGAAAAAGTAACAGTGTCTTTATTCCATACAGCTGTATTTGGATTAGGCTTATATGTTAATGCGGCACAGTATGGATACAATATGCCGATAACACGTAAGAATCCTCCAAATCCACTTAATACCACATATAAGTGTTCTGATGGAAATTGGTTGCAATTAGCGTTTTTCCAATACGACAAGTGGTTCCCGGGATTTTGCGATATAGTAATAGAACGTCCGGATTTAAAGGATTCTAAATATAGCACAATGAAAAGTGTTGTAAATTATATTGAAGAATTTGTAGATATGATGGAAGTTGAATTTGCAAAACGTCCTATCAATGAATGGTGTGAGAGATTACAAAAAGCAGGTATTCCATTTGAAAAGTTACAGACTCCTGTTGATATTGCAAATGATATGCAGTGTTGGGATAATGACTTCTTAATTAAAATAAAATACAGAAATGGAAATGAAAGAACTATGTTCACAAATCCTGTACAATTCCCAAAGAGAGAAAAGGAAGAGTACAAGCTTTCACCTCTACTTGGAGAACATACAGTAGAAGTATTAAAAGAGGCAGGATACAGTGATGATGAGCTTAACAAACTCAGAGAAAACAAAGTTATAAATTAATCATAATTAATGAGGTAGAAAAGTGTATACAATGGGATTGGATTTCGGCTCTACTGCGTCAAAGGGAGTTGTGCTAAAGGATGGTAAAGAAATCGTTTGTACGGCAATTATTACCTCAGGCACAGGCACCAGTGGACCGGAACGTGTAAAGGAAAAACTGTTAACGGAAAGTAATCTTTTAGAAAGTGATATGGAGGCTGTTGTTGTAACCGGTTATGGAAGAATGACATATCAGGGAGCAAAAAAGCAGATTAGTGAGTTGAGTTGTCATGCTAAAGGAGTACATTTTCTTGTTCCGGATGTAGGAACAGTTATTGATATTGGTGGACAGGATATAAAGGCACTTTTATTAGATAAGAATGGAAATTTATCTAATTTTGTCATGAATGATAAATGTGCAGCAGGTACAGGCAGGTTCTTAGATGTTATGGCAGGGGTATTGGAAACAGAGGTTTCAATGTTGGGTGAAATTTCAATGATGTCAAAATCACCTGTTAATATAAGCAGTACATGTACAGTATTTGCAGAGTCGGAAGTTATTTCACATTTGTCTGCAGGTGTTAATAAAGAAGATATAATAGCCGGAATCCATATTTCTGTAGCAGGTAGAGTGGCAGCACTTGCAAAAAGAGTTGGTATAAAGGATAAAGTTGTCATGGTTGGTGGAGTGGCAAAAAACATAGGTGTCGTGAAGGCTATGGAAGATGCGCTTGGAAAGAATATAGAAGTTCCTAAACTCGCTCAGTTGACAGGAGCTTTAGGCGCAGCTCTTTTCGCATTCGAAGCATTGAATAAGTGATAATAAGTAAAGGAGGAAAAATGGCAGAAGAAAATAAAATCACCGCGATGAAGATGATTAACGGTCTTTTAGCCAAGTCTTACAAAGAGGCATGGGAGGCTAAAGAAAAAGGAATTCCGGTAGGTTGGTCTACATCTGTATTTCCACAGGAAATTGTAGAGTGTTTTGGATTACCTTTATTATATCCGGAAAACCAGGCGGCCGGTGTGGCAGCTAAAAAGGAATCATTGTCATTACAGGAAAAGGCTGAATCAAGAGGATATTCTATTGATTTATGTGCGTATGCAAGAACAAATTTCGGATTGCTTGAAAACGGCGGATCTGAGAATCTTAATATGCCTAAGCCGGATTTTGTGTGTTGTTGCAATAATATTTGTAATGAAGTTATAAAATGGTATGAGAGTCTTGCAAGAGAACTTAATATACCTTTAATAATGATTGATGCAGCATATAATAATTCAGGTGAAGTTAGTCAGAGTCGTATTGACTATTTTGTAGAGCAATTTAAAGAAGCTGCAAATCAATTGGAAAAAATTTCAGGAAAGAAGTTTGATCCTAAAAAATTAGAAGAAGTTATGGCTATTTCATCCGAAAACGGAAAGTTATGGAAAGAGTCAATGTCATTATCAAAAGATGTATATCCTGCTCCAATGAATGGGTTCGACTTATTTTCATATATGGCAGTTATAGTTTGTTATAGAGGTAAGAAAGAAACTACAGAGGCCTTTAAGCTACTTATTTCGGAACTTAAGGAACATATAAAGAACGGTACAACTTCTAACAGATGTGAAGAAAAGTACAGGATAATGATGGAAGGAATACCTTGTTGGCCATATATCGGATACAAGATGAAGTCGTTTGGAAAATATGGTGTAAACATGACAGGAAGTGTTTATCCTCATGCATGGGCTTTAGTATATGAGAAGAATGATCTTGACGGATTAGCAAGGGCATACTGTAGTATGTTCAACAATGTTGATTTGAATAAGATGACAGACTACAGAGTAAACGCTCTTAAAGACGGAAACTGTGAGGGAGTATTCTACCACATGAATCGTAGCTGTAAGCTTATGAGCTTTATACAATATCAAATGGCTAGAGAAGTACATGAAAAAACAGGTTTACCATATGCTTCATTCGATGGAGATCAAGCTGATCCGAGAGCTTTTTCAGACGCACAATTTGAGACCAGACTTCAAGGTTTAGTAGAAGTCATGGAACATCAAAAAGAAAATGGAGGTAAGGCAGATGACAACAATTGATAATTTAATAAGTGAATTGGAACATATTGCTGAAAATCCAAGAGAAGCGGTTGCTGATTATTTGAGTAAAACAGGAAGCAAAGCAGTTGGAGTTGCACCTGTATACACACCTGAAGAGCTGGTTCACGCAGCAGGTATGTTGCCGGTAGGCATTTGGGGTGGACAAAATGTTACATTAGATCTGGCCAAACAATATTTTCCTGCATTCTGCAATTCTGTAGTGTTTACTTGTATGGAATTAGCATTAAAAGGCACATATAATCAATTGTCCGCAGCTATAATTCCCGGTATGGATGACACATTGATTTGTTTGGGACAAAACTGGAAAGCTGCTATTAAGGATATTCCCTTTATTACACTTGTATACCCACAGAATAGAAAATTATCTGCAGGTGTAAAGTATCTTGTTTCTGAACTTGAGAACGTAAAAAAAGAATTAGAGAAGGTCTGTGGAAAAGAAATATCTGAGGAAGCAATTTTTAACAGTATAGATATTTACAATGAGCATAGAAAAACTATGAGAGAGTTTGTTGAGTTGGCAGCAATACATCCTAATTCTATAAATAATGTACAAAGAAGCCATATAATAAAGTCAGCTTACTTCATGTTAAAGGAAGAACATACACAAAAGGTAAAGCTCATTAATGATGAGTTAAAAAAATTACCTGAAGAAAAGTATGACGGTCACAGGATAATAACAACAGGATTCATTCTGGATTCCAAAGAAATTCTTGAAATTATGGAGTCTAATGCGTTAAGGATTGTTGGTGATGATATTGCTCATGAGACAAGACAGTTCAGAACCGATGTACCAAGAAAAGAAAATGCGCTCTTAAGCATAGCAACACAGTGGTCAGAAATAGAAGGATGCTCTTTCGCCTATGATCCTTTTAGAATTAGAGGAAAGATGGTTGCTAAGCTTGCAAAAGATAGAGATGCGGAAGGTGTTGTATTTGCACTTTTAAAATTCTGTGATACAGAAGAGTATGATGCTCCTATTTTGTTGGACGATATTCATGATGCAGGATTAAAGACTGTTACAATTGAAATTGACCAGGAGTCAGGTAGCATTGAACAAATAAGGACAAGATTACAAACATTTGCTGAAATGCTTTAAAAAAGCGGGGGTAATATGATTTTAAAAAAAGAACACGAATTGTTAAGAAAAACTATCAGAGATTTCGTAGAAAGAGAGATGTCTACTTATCCTGATGAGGTTGATAAAACCGGGAAAATCCCGGAGGAAGTTATTGATAAACTGGTAAAGTATAAGTTTATTTCATCAATAATTCCAAAGGAATATGGTGGTGCAGGAGCAGATTATGTTTCTTATGCCATAATTATGGAAGAAATCAGTAGGAGATGTGCATCTACCGGAACATATATCACAGCCGGATCATCTCTTGTTGCACTCCCTTTGGTAAACTTTGGAACACCTGAACAAAAAGAAAAGTATTTAAGACCACTTGCAGAAGGAAAATACATTGGAAGCTTTGGATTAACAGAACCCGGAGCAGGATCAGATGCAGGAGCAGGACAGACAATTGCTATTGATAAGGGTGAATATTACGAATTAAGCGGAAGAAAATGTTTTATAACTAACGCTCCCATTTGTGATTTTGCAATAATTTCAGCAATGACGGATAAAAGTAAGGGAACTAAGGGAATAAGTACTTTTATAGTTGAATCTAAATGGGATGGTTTTTCAGTCGGTGCACATGAAGATAAGATGGGAATTCGCGGTACAGAGACTTCAGATATTATATTAGATAAAGTAAAGGTGCCTAAGTCTAATTTACTTGGAGGAGAAGGTCGTGGTTTTAAGATAATGCTGAACACATTGGATTACGGACGAATTGGAGTCGCTGCACAGGCCCTTGGAGTTGCACAAGGAGCATTAGATGAAGCGATAAAATACACTCAAGAAAGAATTCAGTTTAATAGACCTTTAGCAAAATTCCAAAATACGCAGTTTACCATTGCAGATATGGCTACAAAGGTTCAGGCTGCAAGATTGCTTGTGTATGATGCAGCTATGAAAAAAGATAGTGGCGGAGTACCGGGACTTGAGTCAGCTATGGCAAAATATTATGCAGCAGAAACAGCAAACGAGGTTGCATATAAAGCACTACAACTCCATGGAGGATACGGATATATCAAGGATTATCCTATTGAGAGAATATATAGAGATGCAAGGATTTTGTCAATTTATGAAGGAACATCACAGGTACAACAAATGGTTATTGCAGGCCATGTGATAAAAAAGTGATAAAATAACAAGCTTATAGTTTATTTTAATTAACATGGAGGATTTATTTTGAGAATTATAGTATGTGCAAAACAGGTACCTGATACTACAGAAGTGCGTATAGATCCTAAAACAAATACGCTTATAAGAGATGGTGTACCTAGTATTTTAAACCCGGATGATGCAAATGCCTTGGAGGCAGCATTAACAATAAAAGATAAGTTACCTGATACAATAGTAAGTGTCATTTCTATGGGACCGCCACAGGCTGAAAACATGCTTAGAGAGTGCTTGGCTATGGGTGCGGATGAAGCATATTTGATTTCAGATAGAGCATTCGGCGGATCAGATACATGGGCTACATCAAATGCATTGGCATCGGCGTGTCGCAAGTTAAAAGATTATGATTTTATATTTG
>CAKAQP010000116.1 GCA_916720285.1 uncultured Lachnoanaerobaculum sp.
TTAAAAAAGAGGTATTATGATTCAATTTATAGCTTTTATCCCTTTTCTCCTTATGAGTATTGTATTTATTACTCATATGAGAAAAGAACCCAGAGGAATGATAACAGGAGTACTGTTTTTGACCTATTTAATTACTATAGGAGCTACAGCACTGTTCTCACTTTTTTATTACTCCGATCTTTTGCAAAGGACTAATTTTTTATATCCCTTGGTAATAATTGGCGGAATAATATTTATTATAGCAATTGCTCTGTTTCCGTTTATACTTATCATAACCTACTTCATACAAGGAATACTTATACTGAAAAAAGAGGGGATAAAATTCAAGAATGTGCTGTCACTGGCATTTTCAATTGCACTTGTTATATATATATTTGTATGGCCCTTGATTATGCCACTATCTTCATCGAATATTTATGAAAAGCCGCTTGTATTGGTTGCAAACATTATTTATAAGATTCTCAGCTTTATATTTATATACCTGTTGTTTTTGATGGCAATGTACTGTGTTTCAGCTATTTTAAATCTGATTCATATAGGTAAAGCCAAAAATCTTGACTATATTATAGTACTTGGTGCAGGTATTAAGGGAACAAGGGTAACACCGCTTCTTGCAAGTAGAATTGATAAGGGAATAGAACTTTTAAAGTATAATCCAAATGCCAAGCTTATATTATCAGGTGGAATGGGGCCCGGCGAAGATATTCCGGAAGGAGTTGCTATGGCGACTTATGCTAAGGAAAAGGCTGTATCTGAGGAAAGAATCATCATAGAGGATAAGTCAAAAAATACAAGGGAGAATCTGCTCTTTTCTTATAAGCTTATAGATAATAAAAACTCTAAGATTGCCATTGTAACTACTTCCTACCATGTATTCCGTACATTGGTATTTGCAAAAAAATTAAATATACCTTGCATAGGCTACGGCTCAAAAACTAAATGGTACTTCACACTGAATGCACTTATCAGAGAATATATAGGATATCTTTCTGTAAGCTATAAATTCCATCTGCTTGTCGTATTATTCTATACCATAGCAATGTTACTTATTACTATCTTTAATTATCTGAATAAAACAGGTGCGATAAATCTAAAAGATTTTTTACACCCATAAAGACATCCCACAGACAAAAAAGCCTGTGGGATGTCTTTCTATCATTTTAACAAGTTATCCTGATTTTGCAAAGAATGTCCTATTCTTACTACTACTATCATGTTCTTTCTTTTTTCGACAAAATAATACACTATATAATTTTTAACCGTTACCTTACATATATCATTTCTTTTCAAATATATATTGTTTAATCTTGAACCTATGTTTGGAAATTTACATAAATTTTCCATTTCTTTTTCAAAATGCTGAATAAATGAGATTGCAGCATCTCTATTACATAATTTTCTATCAATATATTCAACTATATTAGCTAAATCATTTTGTGCACAATCAGTAAGATAATATGAAAAATTACTGTGTTCCATATTTATCCTTCAATTTTTTCATTACTTCTTTTCCATCATTTATTTTCTCATTTGCAAAATCCACAATACCTTCATTAATAAAATCAGCCTCTGCAATTTTAGCAATCTTAGACTCATAGTATTCCATATTCATAACTACAAGCTTTCCATAACCGTTTTTAGTAACAAAAACCGGACCGTTCTGACATTTCTTCTCAATCTGCACAGTATCTTTCAAATCCCTCATAGGCACAATCTGCATAATATCACCTCCAAATTATGACTAAATTATATACTAAATTTGGTTATAAGTAAACACAATAAAAGAATGCCATGGACTACGTCCACGGCAGTACTTTCTAGTTTCCCTTCACTTCTTTCCAAAGGTCATTGTAAAGGCTGTCGCCCTCATCTCCGAGATATTTAAATACTTCGCTGTTCTTTAACATATCATCTGTCGGGAAGAGTGCTGTATTTTCCTGAAGCTCCTTATCTAGAAGCTCGAAAGCGGCTTTATTTGGAGTAGGATATGTAATATATTCAAAGTTCTTCTTTGCAATCTCAGGTCTGTTTAAGAAGTCTATCCACTTCTCTGCATTCTCCTTGTTCTTTGCATTCTTTGGAATTACCCATGCATCAATCCAAAGGTTTGTACCCTCTTTCGGTATTACATACTTAAGTTCAAAATCTTCTCCTGAATTTGCAACTTCATTTTGAACATAGAGCATCTCGCCTGAGTAAATAACACCTATAGCGGCCTCACCACCAATCATCTTGTCTCTTACCTGATCTATTACATAGGCCTGCACGAGCGGCTTTTGTTCTATAAGTTTTTCTTTTACCTTCTCAAGCTCAGCCTTATCTGTTGTATTCATAGAATATCCAAGCATCTTCTCACCAACCATAAAGGCATCTCTTACAGAATCCTGCATAAGGATATTTCCCTGATACTTAGGATTCCAAAGATCGCTCCAGCTTGTGATTTCATCATCCACCATTGAAGTATTGTAAAGTATTCCTACTGTACCCCATGTATATGGCACGGCATATTTATTCTCAGGATCAAATGACTTTGCCATATTCATATACTTTGTATCAATATTCTTGATATTAGGGACATTATTAAAGTCGATTTCCGCAAGCATATCATTTTGTATCATCTTCTCAATCATATAATCTGAAGGGCATACTACATCATATACCACACCACCGGCCTCAAGTACCGGATACATTTCCTCATTGGTCTCAAACATATCATAAACGACCTTGATACCTGTTTCTTTTTCAAACTCCTCCACAACACTCTCGTCAATATACTCACCCCAGTTATATACATAAAGCTCACCTGCACTGCCTGCCTTGGCACCTGCATCACTTTTTCCGCATCCTGATAATACAGCCACGGAAAGCATACTCATCAATGTCATTATACTTACAAATTTCTTTTTCACGCTTATTTCCTCTTATCTTCTATTTATTTTTTCTTTATTTTATTCTGTGCAATATTTGATACTATAAGCAGTATCAAAACGGTAGCAAAAATAATTGTAGAAAGTGCATACAGACTTGGCTTTATACCTCTTCTAACTTCTGAATATACCAAAGTTGATATAGTGTTTATACCTGCTCCCTTTGTAAAATGTGTTATTATAAAATCATCCAGCGACATTGTAAATGCCAGCAAAAATCCTGATATTACTCCCGGGAATATATCCGGAAATACCACCTTGAAAAATGCCATGATCGGTGTGGCTCCAAGATCCAGTGCCGCCTCATATGTAACTCTCTCAGTCTGCTTAAGCTTAGGCATTACAGAAAGTATGACATATGGAATATTAAATGTAATATGACTTATAAGAATAGTCTTAAATCCAAGACTTATTCCAAAAGCTATAAATCCAAGCATCAAAGAGATACCTGTTACAATATCCGCATTCAGCATAGGAATATTGTTGACTGCCATTACCACAGTTTTAGGTACCTTTCTCATATTGTTGATACCTAGTGCCGCTACAGTTCCTATCAGCGTGGCGATAAGTGCCGATAAAAAAGCGATAACCAATGTGTTTCTAAAGGCGGACATTATTGTGGCACTTTTAAAAAGCTCGCCATACCAGTCAAAAGTAAATCCACCCCACCTGTTCCTTGACTTTGAAGCATTAAAGCTTAGTATCATAAGGGTTGCTATAGGGGCATATAAAAAAATCAATATAAATACCAGGTAAAAATCTCCCAGTACTTTTCTTATCTTTGAATAGATCAAACGCTCATGCCCTCCCCGTCTTTATCATACTTGGCAATAAATGCCATACTGATAAGTATAAAGATCATCATTACCAGTGAAAGTCCTGAACCGAGATTCCAATTGCTTCCCTTTGTAAATTCCTGCTCTATTACATTTCCTATCAAAAGCACCTTACTTCCTCCAAGAATATTACTGATAACAAATGTTGTCAGTGCCGGCACAAATACCATAGTTATTCCGCTGACAATACCCGGAATGCTAAGAGGTATTATTACCTTTGTAAGTGTTTGCATTGTATTTGCACCTAAGTCTCTTGCGGCATTTATTGTATTGTCATCAATCTTTTCAAGTACATTGTATATAGGCAGTACCATAAAAGGCAGATAGTTGTAAACCATACCGAGTATAATAGCTGCCGGTGTGTTGATGATATTTAAATTCGGCAAATGCAAGAAGTTTAAAATCGTATTTATAATTCCGTTTTTTTCCAAAAGTGAAAGCCATGCAAGAGTTCTAAGCAAGAAGTTCATCCACATAGGCAAAATAAATATAAATACTATAAGGCTTCCCTTGTTAAGCTTTTTGCTTTTAAGAGTAAGTGCAAGCGGAAATGCCATTACAAGGCAAATAGCCGTACTTACAATTGATAATATTATGGACAATAAAAGTGCCTTGAAATGGTCTTTTGCAAATATTGAAAGCACATTTGCCACTGTAAAGCTTCCGCTCCTATCAGTCAGTCCATATATAAAAATCAGTGACAGAGGTATTATTGTAAAACCTATCATCCAAAGAATATATGGGAATGCAAGTACTTTTCTTAAATCCTTATTCATTTACACCCACAGCCTCCTCATCCTCAGACTCAGGCTTGTTCATTATCTGTATATCAAAAGGATCCACACTGATGCCGACTTCCTTGCCTACCGGGAACATATCTGTAGAATGTACCAGCCACTCATATCCGTTCGGAGTGGTGACTTCCATCTCATAATGCACTCCCTTAAATATCAAATGAGTAACTCTGCCTACCAAAGTTCCCTTATCAGGCTCTACAAGATCTATATCCTCAGGTCTTATTACAACGTCAACAGGCTTATTTGTTCCAAATCCCACATCCACGCAGGCAAATTTTGCACCGAAGATATCTACAAGCTTATCCTGTACCATGGTTCCGCCGATTATATTTGATTCACCTATAAAGTCCGCTACAAAGGCATTTTCAGGCTCATTATATATCTGCTCCGGTGTACCCATCTGCTGTATATATCCCTGATTCATAACCACGATGGTATCGGACATTGTAAGTGCTTCTTCCTGATCATGTGTAACATAAACGAAAGTGATACCCAGCTCATTTTTAAGTCTGATAAGCTCATATTGCATATCCTGACGCAGCTTAAGATCAAGTGCTCCAAGCGGCTCATCAAGTAAGAGTACCTTCGGCTCATTTACTATAGCTCTGGCAATTGCAATTCTTTGCTGCTGTCCGCCTGAGAGCAGGTTTATATTTCTGTTTTCATATCCGGAAAGGTTTACCAGCTTAAGCGCATATTTTATCTTGTCATCAATATATGCCTTTGATTTATTCTTTATCTTCAAACCGAAAGCTATATTTTCCGCAATGTTCATATGAGGAAATAATGCATACTTTTGAAATACCGTATTTAAATTTCTTTTATTCGGCGGCAAATTTGATATATCCTTACCGTCAAAAATTACTCTTCCGGTATCCGCCTGTGCAAATCCACCTATTATTCTAAGGGTGGTAGTCTTACCGCATCCCGAAGGACCTAGTAAAGTTACAAATGAGTTTTCTTTAATTGATAAATTTAAATCATCTAAAACAATCTCTCCGTCAAAACTCTTTGAGATATGCTCCAAATCAATAAGGGATGTTGACATACTTCCTCCAATTTTTAAAAATTAGGCGGTGTGCTGACCCAAATAAGTCTTGCACCTCGCTTTGAGCTGATATAATGCTTTTTATCGGATGTAAAATAAAAAGCCTCACCTTTTTTTGCCAAATACACATCATTTCCCCTATGTATCTCCACAGTTCCGGAAAGAATATATCCGAACTCCTCTCCGTCATGTGGATTGTCAGGATATGTCATACCTCCCGGTTCAATAGTCTGAAGTATAGGCTCCATCATATTTTTTTGTGCATTCGGTATTATCCATTCGATGGTATTATTAAGTTCTTTATCCTCTTTAATAAAGTAATCTTCTTCGGTAAAAACCACCTGCGTTTCGGTTTCTTCATCAAAGAAGTCCTTTATTTCCACTCCGAGGCATTGCAAAATATCAAGAAGAGTTGCTATAGACGGTGAAGTCAGATCATTCTCCAGCTGCGAAATAAATCCTTTGGACAATTCCGCTCTATCAGCAAGCTCTTCTTGTGTAAGTCCCGCAAGCACTCTGAGTCTTTTTAGTTTTGAACCGATCTCCATAAAAAGCCTTTCTTTGTGTTGCACACTATTTCTAAGTAAAAAGTTTAGTGTTATTAAACAAAGAATATTATACATTATCTGAAGCAACTGTCAAGCACTTTATTTTTATTCATTATTTTGTTTTTTACTAACTTTCCCAATAAATTTTATGTCACTATGCATAAATAAATCTGTAAAGTTATATTAAACCGAAAAATAAACTTTTATCATTTTCTTTATGTTTTTTAAATTGTATTTTAATACTTGCTATGATATATTGAAGTCAGTAAGGCATAATTTATTTTATATTATTGTAAAGAGGGATTTATATTATATGAATAAAGCTGATAATTTTAACCTTAATTTAAGCCTGTCTGTAAAAGTTGTTATACTGATATTATTGATTATATGCATACTTAACGGAAGTAAAATCTCCGATTTTATTTATTACCTAAATACCGAAGGCTTTAGTGAGTTTGAGGGAATGAGAACATATATATCGGTACAAATCATCCTAAGTATTTTATCAATCCTTGATGCATTGTTGATAGCTGTGGATTATTACAAAATTTCAAAAACTTCATAGATTATGTATTTATAAATATAGCGGGTGTAGATAGACTGTATGGGGTGATATTTTTTTGAATGGAACTAATAATGTACAATCTATTAAATCTTCTATGACAGAGATTTTTGGATTAATACAGGAGAACTTTATGGACCAATACATTTGTAATTATCGTACTATCAGAGATATATCTACTACAGATAGCAGTTTTTTGCCATCGGTTTATAACTTTTATAAAAATGATATCATTATACCAAAAAAATCACAGGATGATATAATTTTACTGCTTGGCAAAGAATATGGACTGAATAAAGTATTATATAGTGAACTTGACAGGATGACAGCAGACTCAGCTATCTCATTGATTAATTATAACAAACCTGAAAATACCCGGAATATTCATACTCATGATATTTGGCAACTTCCACAAAATTTAGCGACTTCCCGCTTTTATAAGGATTTTTATGAGAGATTTGTAAAAATCGGAGATTCTCCTAAGA
>CAKAQP010000117.1 GCA_916720285.1 uncultured Lachnoanaerobaculum sp.
TAAACAAAAGAAAATCCGGTGCCGAGCTTAATATAATTAATAACTATGTAAATATGATTCAGACAATTAAAAGCCCTAAGGATGAATATGAGATGGTGATGAAGGAATGGGAATTTTATCGCTGTTTGGCTAAAGAGTGTAAAAAAGAATATGCGTATTCATTTCTTGATAAACTTGATTGTGATATGTATAGATTAAGTTCATTAAAGTATAGAACATACAATTACAATACATATAATTCGGCACTGAATGCATGGGAAAATACAGTTTTTGAGATAAAACTTATGGCAGAGCAATTAAACAGTTGTCAAATGGACTTACTTATAATGCTGTGCTCGAACAGATATAATAGTTTTTTGGTGAATACAGATATTTTGTCAGGTATATATGGAGAATATTTTGAATAATCTGAAGATGAATATAAATTTTTAAATATATTTATGGAGTAAATATAGATTAAATTATTTGTTTAACTACAGATGTGAAAGGAGGAAAGTCTGTGGTAGGCAGGAGAGTTCTGTCATATTAAAAAACATTTTTGGAGGGAATATGGAATATATTATTGGGTTGATTTTACTTTTAACATTCTTTGGTTTGGCTTGGTATTGTATATCAGGTAATAACCTTATGATTGGATTCTTAATCATAAGTGTAATTTGGACAGTGTTATCGTTTGCAGGTACCTTGGGTGCAAGTCCGGAATTTTTGGCGGAAAATAAGATTCTTCAGTTCGAGGGTATGAAAGGTGTGATAGATGCATTAAATGCTATTTTTCAAAAAGCACCTGAAGATTGGGGAAGTACATTGGTTAATGTATGTTGGGGTGCGTGGTTTGGAAGAGTATTGATGGAGACAGGTATTGCATCAACACTTATCAGAAAAACTGTCGAGCTTGGTGGTGACAAACCGATGATAACTATAGCACTTCTCAATATTGTTACAGCAATAATATTTACAGCGATGATGGGAGCAGGTCCTGTAATTGCAATAGGAGTTATAGTGCTTCCGATACTTATGTCACTTGGAATTCCTAAAGCAATTGCAATGTTCTCGTTTATGGGTTCTGTTTGTGCAGGTATTTATATAAATCCTGTGATTTTTGCACAATGTAGAGCATTCTTTATTGAAAAAGATGCCGTTCCTGAATTTACACTCGGATGGTATGCAACAAAATGGGGTTATGCTGCACTAATAATATTGCTTATAACAACAACAGTTTTATCAGGTATATATTTGGCTAAATCAAAAACATCTCATGCATGGGCAGCTACGGTAAAGAGAAATGTACAGCAAAAGAATGCTCCTTTTTACACTCTTATATTGCCTATAGTACCTGTAGCATTGAAAATCGGACTTAATTTTTCAGTAATTGCCGGATTTGTAATTGCAGGATTTTTAGCATTATTCCTTTGTGGAAAAATGAAAGGAACATTTAAAGATAATTGCCAACTTGTAAACAAACTTTTCTACGATGGAGTTGTTGATACTGCACCGCTTGTAGGATTTTTATTGACATTACCTATGTTCAATAAAGTGGCGTCATATGCAGCGCCATATTTTAAAGTCCTATTAGGTGGAGTATTCCCAAAGAACGAGCTTGTACTATGTATATTATTTGCAGTATTGCTGTTTATGGGTCTTTTTAGAGGTCCTCTGACACTTTTCGGATGTGGAGCCGCTACACTTGGTGTTGTAATGCGTATAGGTGATTTCTCGTTGCCGTTCTTATATGCACTATTTGCAATACCTACAATAACAGTGAATATAGGGTCATGTATTACACAGTCTTGGGTTGCATGGGGACTGGCGTATACAAAAGTGGAATCAAAAGACTTCCTTAAACTATCAATTCCTAACGCATATATTGCCGGGGTATTGCAGTATGTGGCAGCATTTATTTTGCTTGGAGGACTTGGAGGAAGCTGGCTTATGTCGGCAATACTTAAATAAGCTAAAGTGGTTAGAAAGGCAAAAGTATGGGAAAAAGAAAAGTTCGCATGGGAATTGATGTGGGTGGAACGTATACAAAATGTGTAGCAATGGACAATGAAACACATGAAATTATAGGTAAGGACCAGGTAAAGACGACCCATGACGATAAAGACGGTGTGGCAGCAGGTGTTGTACAGAGCTTTAGAAATTGTCTTAAAAATTTTAATATTGATCCTTCAGATGTTGTCTTTGTAGCACATTCTACAACACAAGCTACAAATGCATTTATTGAAGGAGATGTAGCAAATGTGGGTATTGTAGGAGTTGCCGGTGGTGGCTTGGAAGGTTTTTTAGCTAAGAGACAACTTAGATTAAAAGATATTGTACTTGATGAAAAGGTTGGAAGGGTAATAAAGGTTTTTAACACATTCATTAAGAAAAAAGAATTATCTGACGATGTAATAAATAAAAATATAGATGATTTGCTTAGTCAAGGGGCGAATGTAATAGTATCTTCTATGGCATTCGGTGTCGACAGCATGGAAGAAGAAGAGAAGATTCATAATGTAGGAAGTAAAAAGAATATTCCGGTGACTATGGCATCAGATATTACAAAGCTTTATGGCTTGACAAGAAGGACAAGAACAGCAGCTATAAATGCATCAATACTTCCTAAAATGATGTCCACGGCAAATGCTACCGAGTCATCTGTAAAAGGTGCAGGAGTGTCGGTACCTCTCATGATAATGCGTGGTGACGGTGGAGTTATGGAAATTAATGAAATGAGGAAAAGACCTATACTTACCGCACTTTCAGGGCCGGCTGCATCTGTAATGGGTTCATTGATGTATTTGAGAGCTTCAAATGCCATTTACTTTGAAGTGGGTGGAACAACCACAAATATCGGTGTGATTAAAAACGGAAGGCCGGGAGTAGACTATGCCAAGATAGGCGGACATGATACATATATAAATTCACTTGATGTCAGGATTCTTGGATGTGCAGGCGGATCAATGGTAAGGATAAATGATAAAGATGTAGTAGATGTCGGACCAAGGTCGGCACATATTGCAGGCTGTGAATATGCCTGTTTTACTCCGGAAGAAGAGATAGTAGACCCTAAGATTGAACTTGTGAGTCCTAAAAAAGGTGATCCTGCAGACTATTGTGTGATAAGACTTTCTAACGGTAAGAAGATTTGTTTTACAAATACATGTGCAGCCAATGTGTTAGGTCTTGTAGATGATAAATACTTTGCACACGGAAATGCCAACTCTGCAAAAAAGGCTATGAAACCTGTAGCTGATAAGTTAGGTATCACAGTGGAAGAATTAGCTACAAGAATACTTGATAAGGACTATGAAAAGGTTTCGTCATGTATAAATGCTTTGGCACAAAAGTATGAACTTGATCATGATGCAATGAAGCTTGTCGGATGTGGTGGCGGTGCTGCTTCGCTTGTACCGTATTGTGCTGCAAAGATGGGATTGGATTATGAGATACCACAAAATGCAGAAGTAATTTCTTCAATTGGTGTTGCGCTTGCTATGGTAAGAGATGTTGTAGAAAGAGTTATTCCAAATCCTTCACAAGAAGAAATAAGAGAGATAAAACAAGAGGCAATTGATAGTGCAATAAATTCAGGTGCCGATCCGGAGTCTGTCGAAGTACATGTGGAAATAGATGCGCAGACAGGTAAGGTTACTGCAATTGCAACAGGTTCAACAGAGGTTAAAGCGACAGATCTGTTAAGGGAATGTGATGAAAAAGAAGCTAAAGAGCTTGTGACAAAAGATTTCGGAAAAGATGCAACAGATATTAAACTTGCTGTAAAGAGTGACAAGTTTTTTGTATTTGAAGCAAGTAAAAAAGGGAAAAATTCGGTGAGAATTGTTGATAAAAAAGGTTTTATAAAAGTTCAATGTTCAAATGCAGCGGTAAGACGTTGTAAAATATCCGAATACAAGGATGTAGTTGCAGAACTTTGGGAAGAACAGGCAGAGTTTAGAACAGATTCAGTTATAAGACCGGACTATTTTGTTTGTTATGGTCCAAGAGTGAGTGATTATTCAGCAATTGATTTGGAACAGGTATATTTATTGATGGAATTGGACCTTGTAGATAGAGATCCAAATGAAGAAATAATAATTGTAGGATCTGTATAAAACTAATATATGTTTTAAAAATGTATTAGCGTATGTGGAAAATATATATTCCACATACGCATAAATATTTATGTGTGTTGGAGGAAATATGGATAATCCTACAGGTGATTTCAAATCACTTTTTGATGGAATATTTGGAAAACAAAAAACTCCGGTTTATGAAAGACCAAAATTTGAATTAAGAAAGTTATCTGATATGTTGAAAGATTTATCAAATATTCCTATATTACGCTGGGACAGATATGCTTTTTCAAGAGATCCTTTGGATGGAAGAGTTTCTTCTGAGGAAAGAAAAAAGTATATGCAAAGTTCCTGGGAATGTGGTGTTGAATGGGCAGATAAGTTAATTAAAGAATATGGAGATTTATCGGCAAAAAAGCTTGCCGATATGCTTGGTATGGAAGTTGAATATCCGGTATTACCTGAAAGTAGTGATCGTGTATTATTTGCAGAATTTAGGGAGCCGAATAATATAAGAATTTATTTGGATGCAATAAATAAGGCTAAAAAATATCTTGAAGATACTGATGTAAAGGAAATATTGGGTGAAGCAGATATTTCAGATGTTTTGTTATTACATGAATTATTCCATAGTGTAGAAGAGAAACATAAAAAAGAAATATATACAAAAACTGAAAAAATCAGACTATGGTCAATTGGTCCTATACATTATAATTCAGGACTTGTAGCATTGAGTGAAATTGCAGCCATGGGTTTTGCTTTTAGATATTCCGGCATTAAATTTTCGCCATATCTTTTAGATTTATTGTTAATATATGGTTATTCCGCGAATGAGGCTTCAGGACTTTACGAAGAGATGATGGAATTAGCATATGATAGATGAGAGGAATTATTAATGAGCGTTAAAATAAACTTTAAAGTATTGGAAGATACAATAAAAAAGGCATTTATCAATGCAGGTATGGATGAGAGTGATGCTGCACTTTGTGCAAAAATACATGCGGAGTCAAGTGCTGACGGAGTGGAAAGTCATGGTGCAAATAGAGTACCTCGTTTTGTTGATTATATAAAAAAAGGCTGGGTAGATCCAAAAGGTAAGGCAGTACTTATAAGTAAAAAAGGTTTGGCGGAAAATTATGACGGGAATTTAGGACCCGGAATAAGTAATGCCCTGTTTTGCTCAAACAGAGCATCAGAACTTGCAAAAGAACATGGAATAGGACTTGTAACATTAAAAAATACTACTCATTGGATGCGTGGAGGAACATATGCGTGGAAAATCGCAGAGAGCGGGAAAATAGGTATATGCTGGATTGCTACCGAAAGTTGTATGCCGATGTGGGGAAGTGATGAACCAAGTGTGGGAAATAATCCGTTTTGTATGGCGGTACCGAGGGAAAATGGAGAAATAGTTCTGGATATGGCTATGAGTCAATATGCTTATGGAAAGCTTGGAGTATATAGATTGGCAGGAAAACGATTGCCTTATCCCGGAGGATTTGATGAAAACGGAAACTTAACTTCCGACCCTTCGGCTATAGAAAAAACAGGGAGAATATTGCCGACAGGATACTGGAAGGGTACATCTATGGCATTAGTACTTGATTTGATTGCCTCTGCACTTGCAAACGGAAAAACAGGCGCAGATCTTGATGACGAAGGAAAAGGTAGCTGTACCTCTTGCTGTCAGATTTTTATAGCGATTGATCCATATCTCTTTGGAGATAAGGATGAAATTCAAAGAAAGTGGGATAACAGAGTGGAAAGAGCGGATAAGGCTCATCCGATTGATTCAAAAAAAGCTGTAAAATGTCCGGGAGAAAATACTATAGAAAGAAGAAATGACAGTATGATAAACGGCGTCAATGTGGATGAAAAGATTTGGGCTCAGATAGAGGCTATTTCGATGGGGGATCTCGATATAATTGATATGTCTTAAACGAATATTATTAGGAGAAATGTTTATAACTAAATTTTGATAAATACTTCTATAAGTTTTTCTTATAGAAGTATTATTTTTTTGAGTTTTACTTATTCCTATAATAAAATTATAATCATCTTATTAAGATATTTGTTTTCAAAAAATCGAAGTTAAATTATTAACTAAGCACAAAGGAGATGTGGTTTAGTATGGCAAAGACACCAATAATTAAGAAGATGCAAGTAATACCGATAGCAGGCTATGACAGTATGCTAATGACATTGAGTGGTGCGCATGCTCCTTTTTTTACCAGAAATCTGGTTATTTTAGAGGACAGTCTGGGAAATGTGGGAATCGGCGAGATTCATGGAGGCGATTACACATGTGAGTCGTTGAAGTCGGTAATACCTTTGGTAGAAGGCAAAGAAATAGGAAAATACAGAGGTATACTTGACAGTATACATAAATGTGCTACCAAAGCATCTGAAGATGACGGTGAGGGCATTCAAACTTTGGATATAAGTAAATTAAAGTTTGTGGTAAAAGCAGAGTGGGCAATAGAATGTGCATTATTGGATCTTTTAGGGCAGTATATGGATTTGCCTATGTGTGAATTGCTTGGAAACGGAAAACAAAGAGATAGGGTTGAGACTTTAGGTTATTTATTTTATGTAAGTAATAAAGAGAAAGCTAAGGGACATTTGGAATATTTAAATGAAAGTGACAGTACAGATCCATGGTTTAAATATAGAAGAAATGAGATTTTAACTCATGATGAGATTGTGACAGAAGCTGAAATTTTACATGATAAATATGGATTTAAAAATTTCAAATTAAAAGGGGGTGTATTTGAAGGTCAGTATGAAATGGATACAATAAGAGCATTGAAGAGACGTTTTCCGGATGGAAGGATAAATATAGATCCTAACGGAGCTTGGAGTCTTGAAGAGGCTATACGAATTTCAAAACCTATGGAAGGTATACTGACATATATTGAAGATCCATGTGGGCCGGAATCAGGGTATTCGAGCAGAGAGATAATGGCAGAATTCAAAAATGCAGTAAAGTTACCGGTAGCCACAAATATGATTGCAACAGATTGGCGTCAGTTCTATCATTCTGCAGCACTGAAATCAGTAGATATAGTACTGGCGGATCCACATTTCTGGGGAT
>CAKAQP010000118.1 GCA_916720285.1 uncultured Lachnoanaerobaculum sp.
TTTAAGGCAAAGCGTATATCCGTATCAATCACCGCTATAATATGCCTCATAAAACTCCTATAGAATTATTTAAAGAAAGGTCCCCAAAACACCTGTTAGAAAGGTGTTCTAATCTTTAGACTTTTATAATACTAAAAAAGAGCATAAAAGTCAATGCTCTTTTAGATATTTCATATACAATTTATATATATAATAAATGTGAATTTTATACAAAAATTTATTTTATCCTGGGAATCTGCCTAACATCATAGGTTCTGTTCTCCATTAATTTGTCATTTACATCATCCGGTAAATCCGATTTACCTATGCTGTGCATCGCTATTTCCACTACAGCTTTGGCATATTCCTTTTTATCACTTTCTATAGTACCCAAAAGCTTGCCCTCATTGATTGCTTCGAGAGCCTCCTTTGTACCGTCTATACCGACAACCTTTATGCCTTTTATATTATTGTTTCTTTCAATCGCATCTATGGCACCAAGTCCCATATCATCATTATTTGATATAACAAGGTCTATATTATCGTAGTTATTAAGCCACTCCTCCATAAGTGCCGATCCCTGTGCTCTCTCCCAGTTTCCTATAGCACCGTTTAACTTATTTATCGGAATATTATTCTCCTGCAAAGTTTTTATAACCCATTCTGTCCTTAAAAGAGAATCCTGATGACTCGGTTCACCCTCTAACAGTACATAATTTATTACACCGTCGCCGTCTATATCTATGCTGTGAGGATTTTCATTATAGGCATTTATTATTATCTTGGCCTGCTCGATTCCTGCAGCCTTAGGTCCTGCACCTACATAATAAATATTGTCCGCTCTGTTTAAATCATCATCCACCGGTTTTCTGTTAAAGAATACTATCGGTATGTTTGCACCGACCGCCGTTTCAATCATATTTGAAGCGGCAAATCTGTCAACGACATTTATAAGAAGTACATCATAGTCAAGGGATACAAATCTCTCCACCTGATGATTTTGGGTGTTTTGATTGTCTCTGGCATCCACCACCTCAAGATTTATCTTTATATCATGTTCTTTCTCATATTCCTTTGCATACTCTTCAATTTCCTGTCTGACATTTGAAATAAATGTATCATCAAATCTATACAGACAAAGTCCTATCTTGATGACATTTTTCTTGGGCGATGCAACCCTGCTCATCATAGATATAAAGCCGACGATAAAAATTATTACAAAAATCGCCATGCTTATTATAAAACCATGTTTTTTCATCTTCCTCCCACAGTGCTAGTCGATCGGGAACAGCACTTTTTTTATATCCTCATTTTCCAGACTTTCCTTATCCACAAGCATATTTTCCATATCGATATTTGACATATAGTTCGTCTTTTTTAAGTCCGCCATAAGCATTTCCACTGCCGAATATCCTTCGTCATACTCATTTAGAGTAGCTATCGCATCTATCGTACCGTCATTTAATTTATTCAAAAAGAATGTGGTGGCTCCTATACAATAAAATCCATGTATATGTTCCTTATAAACGCTGCTTCCTCCAAGTATCTTACATATATTGTCAGTGCTTATCTTATCAAGAGAGAATATAAAAGCACTTTTCTTACTATGCACCAAATCTTCTATTGCCGTTCGAAACTCCTTTTCATCTCCCTCTACAAGAATTATATTAGAAGATTGTTTTGATTTCAAGAAATCTGTTTCCTTTGCTACACCTGCAAGATTCAAATCATTTACAAATACATAAACCGGTGAACTTCCGTCATATTTTTCTTCAAATGCTGTATAAAGCCTTTCAATCATATCTGTATAGTCAATATTTATAGTCCTCTTTGAGATATTTATGCTTGGATTTGCACTTCCCATCTTAGCAGTGTCAAATACATCCGTATCCTTTGACTTTAATACAACCACCGGTGACTTTATAAGATTGATTTTTAAATCATTTTTTGCCAGCACAATAATACCGTCTGCACCGTTTTCCTCCTCGGACTCTATAAGCTCCTTTTGGCTCATATTATTTAATGTAATGAGGTTTATATCTATATTGTATTTCTTTGCCGCAGCATCCACACCTTTTTTAAGATTTGCGTATTTACTTTCATCCTCACCGTCAAGTATCAAAGATACCTGATAAACTCTCGGTGTTTCTTCTTTTAATATCAAATTTGTCTGTGAAATTACAAAGAGTAAGAGAATTGATATAAACCATACTATCCATATATATATTTTATCTGTCTTCATCTTTCTCTCCATATACTACAGCCGGCAAATGAATGGTGATTTTTGTACCCTCATCAGGTTCTGACTCGACCTTAAGCCCATATTCATTTCCAAAATACAGCTTTATTCTCTCATTTACATTTTTTACTCCGATACCGGAGCCCTTCTTACTAGGTACAAAATCCTTGCTTAAAAGTGCCTCAACCATATCCTCACTCATTCCAAGTCCGTTGTCAGTTATCGTAAAATAAAGACTGTCATCCTCTTTAAATACTTTTACGTCTATCTCACCGTCGCCGTCCATAAACTCCATTCCGTGATATATCGCATTTTCCACCAAGGGCTGCAGCATAAGCTTTAGCGATGAATAAGAAAGCACTTCCTCATCCACATCTATACTGTATTCAAATCTGTTTTTGAAACGCATATTCTGTATCATCAGATAGTTTCTTACATGCTCCACCTCATCTTTTACAGTGATTATATTCTTTCCCTTGCTTAAGGAAATCCTGAAAAACTTTGCAAGTGCCGTCACAATACTTACAGCCTTATCTGAATTCTCGTTTTCAATCATCCAAACAATAATATCCAAAGTATTGTATAAGAAATGTGGGTTTATCTGAGACTGCAATGTATCAAACTCGCTCTTTCTCTTGGCATTGTGCTCCTCGACAAGATCCGACATCAGCACCTTTATCCTACCTAGCATATTTTTAATTGACTTACCAAGATGTTCCACCTCATAGGAACCGCTCGGTACTATCTCCACATCCAGATTTCCGCTCTCTATCTCTCTTACGCTGCCATCCAGTCTCTTTATAGGGTTTGATATCTTATCGGAAATAAAGGCATTTATCATTGCAAGTAAAAATAAGAACAAATCGGCAACAAAAAGAACAAAGAATCTAAACTTGATTCCGTCTATGCCAAGTGCGGCACTTGGCGTAACTCCAACAAGCTTCCACCCTGTATATCCTATTGTTCTTACATTAAGCGTAAGATTTTTTCCGCTCAGATTTTCAACTGTGATTCCGTCTTTTAAAGTAGCGGCATATTTATTGTCTTCCTTAAATCTCCCCGAATATATTTCATTTTGTTTCGGATGCCATATAATATCTCCCCTATCATTGGTCAGATACACATATCCACCGTTTCCCAAATTTACATTTGAAAATATCTCTTCAAAATACATATAATTTAAGTTTATCAGAAGAAGTGCCTGAGTAGCCTTACCCTCATCCGTCACTTCCACCGCTCTTGAAAGGGAAATCACCCAGGAATAGCTGCTTTCATTCCTGTCAAAGAGATCTCTGATATGCGGCATGGAAAAGTTGATATACTCGCTTTCCGCCATACTCTTTTTGAAAAAATCTTTTTCCAAAACGTTGCTGTTATCCTTTAATCTAAGTGCAGGCATAGACTCTATGAGCTCTCCTTTTCCGGATATCAAAGCTATATCATCTATCATATTGTCATTATTGACATAGATAAGGTTCATACCCTTTTTTATATCATCATTTGATATATCGGTATTTTTGATAACATTATAATATATTGAATCTGATATCTTCATAGCATTTCTAAGATACGAATCAACAGACTCACTGAGCTGTCCTACAATCCCTGAGTTTTCCTCAATAATAGTAGCATTTAAACTGTCTGTGAATCTTTGAAATATTATAAGACTTATCAGTGCTATGGCTATAATTGCGGTAACGGTAAAGTACATGAAAATAGAGCTTTGTATGCTCAAGTTTTTTTGACTGAGTTTTTTTAGACTGAATTTACCCTTTTCCATATACTAACCTTGTTGCCTGTATTTTGAGGGTGAAACCCCATACTTTTTCTTAAATACATAGCTGAAATAGTTCTGGTCTGCATAACCCACCATCTCCGCTATAATATATGTCTTTTCATCTGTAGTCTTTAAAAGCTCCACAGCCTTTTGCAATCTCACATTGGTAAGGAAATTTACATAGGATATCCCCATATCCTTTTTAAAGTTTGTGGAAAACCTTGCAACAGAAACATGTAAATGTTTACAAAGTTTTTCAAGTGACAAGTCCATATCCGCAAAGTTCTCTTCTATATAGGCCTTAGCCTCTTCAAGTACCTTTTTTGATGTGAAAGCTCGATCCTCTCTTATCTTATGAGCGATATTTATACTTGCCTCAAGTAACCACTCTCTAAATCCTCCCGTATCCTTTATTTTATCCAAAAGATCTATATAATCTGTGGCCGTTTTTGTAAGTACTGAAAGCTCAAGTCCGTAATCCTGTACCAGACTTATAATAACATTTATAACATTTATCATATATGACTGATACTGACTTGAATGTACCTTAGACTCTTTAAGCTTTGAAGCTATTTTCTCCACATACTCTTCTATACTTTCATCACTTCCGAATTTTAATATATTGATATATTCCTTAGCTTCAATATCTTCAAACTTCAGCTTATCGGACTTTACAGGCTCCATATCCTTTATATAGATGACTTCTCCGCTTCCCACAATACCTCTGTAGCCGAGAGCCTCCTTTGCCAAAGTATATGAGCGGTGAAGATCGGTAATATCTTTTACACTGATGCCAAGACCTATGGTAAGATTTACCCCTATGGCTCTGTTTACATCTCTTATTGCCTCTGTAAGTATGGACATTATATAGTTTTTAGACATCTTCTCAGGCAGTCCTGTCAATATAACTATACTGGTTTCCGAATACATGGAAAAGACCTCCGCCTGTAATTTATACTTCAGGTTTTCAAGGAGGTTTACCTTTACAGATATAGGTATAAGTTCCTTATCGACTATACTGCTGTCCATATCGTCTATATGAACGGCGGCTACTATATATCTGTCTGCATTGTTTAAATTTATATCATATTCGGACATAGCATAGTCAATCTCTGAAGCACTTATACTTCCATGTATAATACCGTTTAAAAACTGCTCCCTAAGTATAGGAATGCTGGCTTGATATCCTCTTCTGAGTCTCTCAATATCTCTCTTTTTATCAAGCTCCTCATCCATACTTTTATGTACTTTTCTCAGTATCTCCGTAAGCTCAACGGCGGAAACAGGCTTAAGCACATACTCTATTACGCCCATCTTAATGGCTTCTTTTGCATAGTCAAAATCATCAAATCCCGAAAAAATAATGGACTTTATAAGCGGATATCTTATATTTATTTCATTTATAAGCTCCAGTCCGTCCATATAGGGCATTCTGATATCTGTAAAGACAAGATCCGGATTTAAGTTTTCTATTTTCTCCAGTGCTTCAACACCGTTTTCGGCATCTCCTACAACTAAAAATCCTTCCTCTTCCCAGTTGATTTTTTTTATAATACTCTTTCTGACTTCTTCCTCGTCATCCACAAGTAAAATTTTGTAAAGTTCTTTCATATTAAAGTTCCAATACTATAGTAAACGGTCCGTCATTTTCAAGGCTTACCTTCATATCCGCACCGAATACTCCACATTCTGTATGAATATCCGACTTCTTACCAAGTTCCACCATATACTCATATAATCTCTTTGCCTCATCCGGTGAACCTGCACCTATAAAGCTTGGTCTGTTTCCCTCTTTGCAGTTTGCAAGCAGTGTAAACTGTGATACAAGTAAAAGCTCACCGCCCACATCCTTCAATGAAAGGTTTGTCTTTCCGTTTTCATCTTCAAATATTCTAAGTTTGATAAGCTTATTAAAATACTTTTCAACGATTCTTTCATCATCATCTGCTGCTACACCAACCAAAACCAAAAGACCTTTATTTATCTTTCCTACTTCTTCGCCGTCTATTTTTACATTTGCATGATTTACTCTTTGTATTACAAGCTTCATATTTCCTCCTAGAACGATCTTATCTCGTCTTCTTCATTGCTTATTTCTATGGACATTATTTTTACATAATATCCTCCGTCACCTACAGGTACAAGCACCCTGTCACCTTTTTTCTTACCTATTATGGCCTTACCTATCGGTGACTCTATACTGAGTCTGCCTTCCAGTGAATCTCCTCTGATTGAAGTAACTATCTTGAACTTTTCACTTTCGTCATCATCTTCAAAATAGAGTTCTACAACCTTGTCAATTCCGACCTGATCTTCTTTTGTCTTATCTTCATATACATGACAAAACCTAAGCATTCTCTCTAAATAATTGATTCTGCTCTCATTCTTGTTTTTCTCTCTTTTTGCGGCATAATATTCAAAATTTTCAGATAAATCTCCATGTGCTCTGGCTTCCTTTACCGCCTCTATAAGTTTCGGTCTAAGCACCAGTTTTCTTTCTTCTATCTCCGCCTCTATCTTTTTAATATCATCTCTTGTAAGCGTCTCTGCCATAAAACCATCCATATACTTTTTTATATAAAACAAAAGAGTAGTAAAAACTACTCTTTTTTAAACCCCAAAGTGACGGCTCTGCTTATTGACGCCTAGCGAAGCTAGGTGGGTTACCTCACCTTGATATCTGCCTTCTACCTATAGAAGCTTGACATCCATCGAAGGTTATTTGGAATCCCATAAATCAAAATGTAGGTTCAAAATTGGCAAAGTTATCGCTCACCTCAGGAATTTTCTTTATATTAAAATTATAATACAAAATATATTTTTTTCAATATATTTCAATCAAAAAGTCCGAAAGTCATACAAAGTATTTCTTCCGGACCTAATTTTATCTTCCGATAACTTATGTTATCTAAATAAAACTATTCAGTTCTTCTTTTTTTGAAGATACATAGTGCAGCAAGTGCACTTGAAATAATCAACATCAAACCGTAAACCGGAGTTGCATCTTTATCTTCAGTCTTTGGAACTGAAAGCGCCACCCTTGTATCTGATATGGATTTTGTTGTATCCTTGCTCAGTTGTGCCTTCTGTGGCTGTGGATTCTTGGTAGGTGTTGGTGTGTCTATCAAGATCACAGGAT
>CAKAQP010000119.1 GCA_916720285.1 uncultured Lachnoanaerobaculum sp.
CTTAGAGAAAACAAGGCTGATTATATTATAAATAATCCAAGTGAAATACTTGAAATAATAAAAGAAAGATAAATAATATTCCGGGTCATATGGCCCGGAATTGCTTTTATGCTTTTAAAATATTTAAAAATTTGTCAAGCGATGGATTGATATTCTTTTCATCATATAAAAATACAATCTCTCTTTTCGGTATTGTAAGACCTTCAGGCATTTCTATTTCTACCAAAGTACCTTCTTCAAGTTCTTTTTGTATAAACTCCTTTATAACACAGGCGATACCAATTCCGGTTTTTGCAAACTCTATAAGAAGTTCCATATTGCTCGTTTCAATGGATTGATTGAGCTGAAGTTTGGAGTCTTCTATACAATTGTCAATATATTTTCTTGTGGCATTGTTTTTATCCAATAACATTATATTTCCGTCTCTGAAGGGATTGAAGTTGTTGTTAAATATATGTTTCAGACTGTTAAGATATCCGGGAGTTGCTACAAATACATCATGTATCTCCATTATATTTATATATGACATATTGTTGATTCTGGCAGGTTTGGCAACAAGACCGATATCAATTTTATTTTCAGAAAGAAGAAAGCTTGTTTCATCGGAAGACTGAGTAAAAATACTTACCATGGTATGTGGATTTTCCTTCATGAATTTGTTCAGA
This sequence comes from uncultured Lachnoanaerobaculum sp., assembly GCA_916720285.1. Lineage (GTDB taxonomy): Bacteria > Bacillota > Clostridia > Lachnospirales > Lachnospiraceae > Lachnoanaerobaculum. The sequence continues at coordinate 666 of CAKAQP010000119.1, forward strand.
TACGGAAGTAAAATATATTTACAAAGTGTATTACTTGTTCCGACTGTTATTTTGCCTATATTGAATTGTTTTATCTTTGTAAGATGATTTTCGCCTGCTTCTATAGCCGAAAATGCATTCTGTAAATATTCATAAAAAATCTGTCCTTCAGGTGTAAGGCTGACACCCTTTGACGTTCTTACAAAGAGGGCGATTTCAAGACCTTCTTCCAACCTTAGGATTGATTTTGATATTGCAGGTTGGCTGATATAGAGTAGCTTTGCGGCTTTTGATATACTGCCGGCCTTGGCTACCTCAAAAAATATTCTATATTGTGATAAATGCTGTTCCATATTCCTCCGCCTAGTTACATTATATATATTAAAAGTATAGTTAATCTGTAACCAATATAACTATATGTAATACTTGATATATTAAATTTATATCGCTATTATATCATTTGATATGTTACAATCAACAGTAATTAAAAGAAAAGAGGAAAAAAATATGGGAATGACAATGACACAAAAGATTTTGGCTGCCCATGCAGGACTGGACTTCGTAGAAGCCGGACAGCTTATAGAGGCTGACCTGGATCTTGTGCTTGGAAATGATATCACATCACCAGTTGCAATTAATGAGATAAAGAAATTTGAAAATAAAAAAGTATTTAACGGCGAGAAGATAGCGCTGGTAATGGATCATTTTGCTCCGAATAAGGATATTAAATCCGCTCAGAACTGTAAGACATGTAGAGATTTTGCAGATGAGAATGAGATAGTTAATTTCTTTGATGTCGGAAGAATGGGAATTGAACATGCACTTTTACCTGAGCAGGGACTTACTGTGGCAGGTGACTGTATAATAGGTGCTGATTCTCACACATGTACTTATGGTGCTCTTGGAGCATTCTCAACCGGTGTAGGTTCTACGGATATGGCTGCCGGAATGGTTACAGGTAAAGCATGGTTTAAGGTACCTAGTGCAATAAAGTTTAATTTAAAGGGTAAGCTCTCAAAAGATGTTTGCGGTAAGGATGTAATTCTTCATATTATCGGAAAGATAGGTGTAGACGGTGCGCTTTATAAATCAATGGAGTTTGCAGGTGAGGGTGTTGCATCATTATCTATGGATGACAGATTTACCATCTGTAATATGGCAATCGAGGCCGGTGGAAAAAACGGCATATTCCCGGTAGATGATATAACTTTGGATTATATCAAGGAGCATTCAAACAGAAGCCCCAAGATTTTTGAAGCTGATGAGGATGCGGTATATGATGAGGTTATCGATATTGATCTGTCAGCATTAAGGCCTACAGTTGCATTCCCGCATTTACCTGAAAATACAAAGGTAATAGGTGAATTCGGTGATATAAAGATCGACCAGGCTGTAATCGGTTCATGTACAAACGGACATATTTCAGACCTTAGAAGTGCGGCTGCACAGATGAAGGATAAGAAGGTTGCAAAGAATGTAAGATGTATTGTAATTCCTGCAACACAGGAGATTTACAAGCAGGCTATAAAAGAAGGACTGGTAGATATTTTCATAGACGCCGGTGCAATAGTTTCAACTCCTACATGCGGTCCTTGTCTTGGAGGATACATGGGAGTTTTGGCGGCAGGTGAGAGATGTATATCCACTACCAACAGAAACTTTATCGGAAGAATGGGACATGTTGAATCAGAGGTGTATCTTGCTTCTCCTGCAGTGGCTGCAGCCAGTGCGATAGCAGGAAAAATAGTGGCACCTACAGTATAAAGATCGGGAGGTTAATATGGAAGCAAGAGGACATGTATTTAAATACGGTGAAAATGTGGATACCGATGTTATAATTCCTGCAAGATATCTTAATGCCACAACAGGTGAAGAGCTTGCAAAGCATTGTATGGAAGATATTGATAAAGAATTTGTGAATAAGGTTCAAAAGGGAGATATCATTGTAGCAAGAAAGAATTTCGGTTGCGGTTCATCAAGAGAGCATGCACCGCTTTCTATCAAGGCAAGCGGAGTAAGTGTGGTAATTGCAGATACATTTGCAAGAATTTTTTACAGAAATGCAATAAATATAGGTTTACCTATTATTGAAAGCCCTGAGGCTGCTGCAGAGATAAAAGCAGGTGATGAGGTCAAAGTGGATTTTGATACCGGACTTATTACTGATATTACAACAGGAAAGACCTATAAAGGGCAGGCTTTCCCTGAGTTTATGCAAAATATCATAAATGCAGGCGGACTTGTAAACTATGTAAATAATAAGAATAAATAAAATTAAGGGGCAAATTTTAGCCCCTTTAGTTTTATTTATCTTTATTAATTTCAGCCATCTTCATAGCCCTTACCTTTAACGGCAGACCGAATAATGTTATAAATCCGTCCGCATCGTGGTGGTCATACAAATCACCGGTTGTAAATGATGCAAGTGACTCTGAATAGAGTGAGTATGGTGATGTTGTACCGGCTTTTATAATATTTCCCTTATACAGCTTAAGTTTAACTTCGCCTGTTACATACTGTTGTGTAGACTCTACAAAGCTTTGAATAGCTTCACGAAGAGGTGTAAACCATTTTCCTTCATAAACTATCTGTGCAAATTTATTTCCCATATCTTTCTTCACTTCAAATGTAGCTCTGTCAAGTACAAGCTCCTCAAGTGCATCATGAGCTTCCATAAGTACAGTTCCGCCCGGAGTCTCATAAACACCCCTTGATTTCATACCTACAACACGGTTCTCAACTATATCTATGATACCGATACCGTTGGCACCTCCAATCTCATTTAATTTTGTAATGATTTCGGAGACTTTCATTTTTTCGCCGTTTAAAGCGACAGGAACACCGGCTTCAAAGCTTAGAGAAATCTCGGTTTCCTTATCAGGAGCCTTTTGCGGTGTTACTCCAAGCATAAGTACATGCTCATAGTTCGGCTCAATAGAAGGATCTTCAAGCTCAAGACCTTCATGACTGATATGCCAAAGGTTGCGGTCACGGCTGTAACTTGAATCAGCTGAGAAAGGAAGGTCAATACCATGTGCCTTACAATAAGCTATCTCATCCTCACGAGACTGCATTTGCCATATATCTGTCATACGCCAAGGTGCTATAATTTTAAGATCGGGTGCAAGAGCCTTGATGCCTAGCTCAAATCGTATCTGGTCGTTTCCCTTTCCTGTAGCACCGTGACAGATTGCAGATGCACCTTCTTTTATTGCTACATCTACAAGCGTCTTTGCGATTCCAGGCCTTGCCATTGATGTACCGAGAAGATACTTGTTCTCATATACTGCACCTGCCTGTACACATGGAACAATATAATCATCACAGAATTCATCAATCATATCGATAATGTAGAGTTTTTCCGCACCGGATAATTTGGCACGTTCTTCAAGACCGTCAAGCTCATTTCCCTGACCGCAGTTTATGCAGCAGCAGATTACATCATAATTAAAATGTTCCTTTAACCAAGGTATAATAGCAGTGGTATCAAGACCGCCTGAATATGCCAATACAACTTTTTCCTTTGCCATAAAGCCTCCTATGTATAAAAATACTGTTAAAATATAGAAAAATAGCTTATAAACATGTATAGCTATAAAATACATTTATAAATATACATTAAAAGAGAATATTATGCAAGAGAATTTTTCTTTTTATACAAATAAATTTTTCTGTACTCACTTGGAGTAAGATTTGTTTCGGACTTAAAAATTCGATTAAAATGTGTAAGTGAAGAAAATCCGGTCTCATGAGATATCTCGGTAAGAGATTTTTTTGTCTCCATTATTTTTCTTTCTGCGTGCATTATCCTTGTTTTATTTATATATTGAACTACCGTTTTTGAAGTTCTCTTTTTAAATTCTCTGGATAAATGGTACTTTGAAATAAAAAAGAGCTTTGACAGTACTTCGAGACTTAAGTCACTCATATAATTATTATGTATATAGTGTATCACTTGGTTTATTCTGTTGTTATCTCTCTTTCGGATCTCGGGTTTTGATTGTCTGAGAATTGTTATAAGTAATAAATTTAATAACGTTTTTTTATATTCACCGGAAAGTATATTATTTTTTTCTTCTTCATCCAATAACATTTCAAGCAGTCGATGTATGGAAAATTTGGTATTCTTATTATAATGATAAAACCTGAAGTCGTTTAACAGTTTTTGATATATTTCCTCCGATTCTATTTCTTCTATGTAAAAGTAAAGTACAATACGCTTAAAAGCTACATCTTCCCGACCGAAAGAGTGATGAAGTACATATGGAGGTAATATTATAAAATCTCCGGGTTTCATAATAACAAGTTCATTTTGAATCATCTGGTATCTTTCGCCGCTTTCCAGATAATATAGTTCAAAAAATTCATGAAAATGAGGTTCAGACATATTGTCGTTTACCCCGTCTATCTCTTCACAGGATATCTTTTCACCCTGTGCTATTTTTATACCTGCATTGTCTAACATATAAAGCCCTCATGTTATTTAATATAGCGATATTTTATTGTATAAAAATATAAATATCAAGAAAAATAAAAAACTGCTTGACAAACAAAAATAAATAGATTATTATAAACCCATAAAACAAGTAGGAAAACAGGAATACAGAAAACGGAGGTTTGTATGTCTAGAGTTTATAAGAGCAGTAGTGAGTTAATCGGTAATACACCATTGGTAGAAGTGTCAAATATTGAAAAGGAGCTTGGCCTTAAAGCAAAAGTTTTGGTAAAGCTTGAGTATTTCAATCCGGCAGGTTCTGTAAAGGACAGAATAGCACTTGCAATGATAGAGGCGGCAGAAAAGGAAGGCAAATTAAAGCCGGGTTCTACTATTATAGAAGCTACATCAGGTAATACAGGAATCGGACTTGCATCAGTAGGTACAGCAAAGGGATATAAGGTTATTCTTACAATGCCTGAGACAATGAGCGTTGAGAGAAGAAATATTCTTAAGGCATATGGAGCTACTATAGAGCTTACAGAAGGATCAAAGGGAATGAAGGGTTCTATTGCCAAGGCTGAGGAGCTTGCTGCAAGCATTGAAGGAAGCTTTATACCTGCACAGTTTGAAAATAAGGCAAATCCTGCAGTTCACAAGGCTACAACAGGTCCTGAGATTTGGAATGATACTGAAGGTGAGGTTGATATCTTTATTTCAGGTATCGGAACCGGCGGTACTATATCAGGTGTAGGTGAGTTCTTAAAGGAGAAGAAGCCAAATGTTAAGGTGATCGCAGTGGAGCCTACAGGTTCTCCTATACTTTCTGAAGGAAAGAGCGGTCCTCATAAGATTCAGGGTATCGGAGCAGGATTTATTCCTAATACACTTAACACTAAGATATATGATGAGATTATCACAGTAGAAAACGAGGAAGCATTTGAGTATGGCAGACTTATAGCATCAAAAGAGGGTATCCTTGTAGGTATATCTTCAGGTGCGGCACTCTTTGCTGCAATTGAGGAGGCTAAAAAGCCAGAGAATGAGGGAAAGACTATAGTTGCTCTTTTACCTGACAGCGGTGACAGATACTTCTCAACACCTTTATTCACAGAATAAAAATATTTCATCCCCTTATTATCATATGAGATAATAGGGGGATTTTTAAATATTAAAGCTTGTGCGGGATTGCGATAGAGATATATCAATGATATAATAATAGCTTAGTGAATAAACCGATACAGATGGGGGAAACTTATGTCAGAAGAAATTAAAAATACCAATACTGAGACAGTTTCAAAGAATTTTATTGAGATAGAGATAGAAAAGGACCTTGAGTCCGGAAGATTTGACCATGTGCAGACCAGATTCCCACCGGAGCCAAACGGATATTTGCATATAGGTCATGCAAAGTCAATTATTTTAAATAATGATATTGCAAAAGAGTATGGCGGAAAATTCAACTTAAGATTTGACGATACAAATCCTACAAAGGAAAAAGAGGAGTTCGTACACTCAATACTCGAAGATGTTAAGTGGCTTGGAGGAGAGTTTGAGGACAGACTCTTCTTTGCATCAAATTATTTTGAAGAGATGTATGAGAAGGCTGTAATGCTTATCAAGAAGGGTAAGGCGTTTGTCTGCGACTTAAGTGCGGATGAGATAAGAGAGTACAGAGGTGACTTTAAGACTCCGGGCAAGGAGAGTCCATATAGGAACAGATCCGTTGAAGAAAATTTAAAACTTTTTGAGGATATGAAAAACGGACTTTTTGAGGACGGAAGCCATGTACTTCGTGCAAAAATAGATATGGCATCACCTAATATCAATATGAGAGATCCTGTAATCTACAGAGTGGCAAGAATGACTCATCACAACACAGGTGACAAGTGGTGTATTTATCCGATGTATGATTTTGCACATCC